>DAOVRJ010000213.1 GCA_030628225.1 Candidatus Zixiibacteriota bacterium
ATCCCTTTCCTTGGAAACGAGGATAATCTGAAAACTCTCATACTCATTTCTTGCTGCTTTGAGTATTGCCTTCCTACCGAGTCTGCCTTTCAATTGTTCCACATCTTTGAAAACCTTCTCCAAGGAGGTTTTGACGCCCACTAAGTAATCTTTTCCCAACTCCCGGGAACGGTTTTCAGATCCTTCCTCCCCCACAGCAACACTGCAAAGGCACCCTAACAGACCCCCAAGTATCAATAAAACAACGATAGTCTCTCGTACGCGCGTCAACAAATTTACTACTCCCTATCTCCACTATTATAATCCGCAAAGTCAAATTTTCCTGCTCCCTCTGAGACCAATCTTTTTTAGAAAAGGCAACATGTCTGTTTTAAGCTCCAAAAACAGATTCTGTAGCTTAGTATATTCCTCCTGACGATGTTCTCTAAGCCCATTTATATACTCCACCCAGCCGATGAAAATAAAGCTTAAAAAGATACTGAGCCCACCGCCGAAGATAACTATTTTTCGCCTTATTGGTTTAGATCTGAGCTTGGGTGGAACCGCCCTGTCTAACACTTGAACCGTTGGTGTGTCCTTGGCCTCTTGAATCTTGGCCTGCTCACATTGCTGAGTCAACAACTCGAAAATGGCCTCTTGAATCTTAACCTCTCTGATCAATCTGGCTAAATGAAGCCCTACAGAGGGAACTTCCGCCAACGGAATGTTGAAGTCACCCTCCCCTCTCGGTTGACTCTCGCCTCCATTTTGTGATCTATCCAAATCTCCCAGGGTAATCTGATCGAGTTGTTTCTGAAGCTCGTCAATTTCAGACTGAAGTCGAACGATCTGAGGATGAGCAATACTCAATGTTTTAGACAGCACTCCTTTTTCTACTTCCAAAGCAATCTGGTTGGCTTTGAGCTCGGCTGCGCTCTGGATAACAGCCGCCGTTTGATCAGTCAATGAGACCGTTTTGTTCTCTTCCTGAAAATGACGCAGTGCCTCCTCGGCATTGCTCAAATTTTCCCGAGTTTGCTTGAGTCTCCCCTCGATGAAAATCCGAGTGCTTTTTGCCTGAGATGCGCTGGACATCTGGTTTACTCTGTCTAACTCTTCTACATAAGAATTCGCGATGGATGCGGCAAGTTGTGGATTTCGTTCTTCGACTGAAATTGTAATGAGCCCCTCATCAGTGATCTGGGTTCGAGTATGATCCCACAAGGTTTGGATCGTAGCCTCTAGCTTTTCCTTTTTATACACCTCCATGAGATCCCATTTTTCAATTACTGCCTGGGCAACGGTTCGACTTTCCAAGATCGCCTTAAAAAGCTCAGCGGGTGCGCCCATCCCCGTAATTCCTAAATCACCAAATGGCAGATCACCTAGCATTGAAGCCAACCCAAAAGCACTAGTTGACTGGTCAACAGGTGGCAATAGTGTAGTCTCGGCTCTATACCACTTGGGAAGAATAAAACTTAGAATGATGGCAAGGACACATATCACCACAAAATTGACCACAATCAGTTTACGCCATTTTACCAGAAGGGCAAAATAGTCCCAAAAACTAAGCTCTTTCTTACTCATCAATTGCTCCATATACCTTCAACTCCCAAGGTCGTACTCACTTCGTCACCTGCTGAATTACCAGGATCACCGTGGCTATTTCGGCAGAAACCTTCATGAAATCCTTGAAATACCCCCAGTAATCCCTCTCCGGTTTCTCCGGCACGAAGATAGTATCTCCCGGCTCGAGACGCTTCACCTTGCTGGGCTTCAGCCACTGGCCGGTGCTCCCTC
Source organism: Candidatus Zixiibacteriota bacterium (assembly GCA_030628225.1). Classification (GTDB taxonomy): domain Bacteria; phylum SM23-81; class SM23-81; order SM23-81; family SM23-81; genus DAOVRJ01. The sequence goes on from DAOVRJ010000213.1 coordinate 1,780, forward strand.
TAATCACGCGAACCCTGCCCTTGCGGGCGTTCCAGTTATATCCACCTGCCTGGGCGATGTAGTAGTCCAGATCCCTTCCCGGTTTGTATGAGACAGCTCCAGGATCGTTGACCTGACCGCTGACATCGATCGTCTTCCGAACGGCCGGGATTTCGATGATGTCACCTCGCTTCAGCAAAACATCCTGGCCTTTATCATTCAACAGAAAGAGCTTCTCGAAATCGACGACCACCAGACCCCGTTGCTGCCGGGATTTGATCTTGAAGTATTCGTATTCCTCCTCGCTCATGTCCGCCACCAGCATCTTCCTTAGACGCTCAAACTCCGGGTCAAGAATGTCCTCATAGATGGTGCGAACCAACTTGGCCTCGGCCAGGGAGGCATCGGGCTTGAAACCTCCTGCCCGTTCAATCACCTCGCTGAGGTATGTCTTGTTCTTCTCGATGGAGTAATGTCCCTGATAATACACCTCTCCCAGAACCTCGACCAGGTGTTCCGGATGCCATCCGGGGATGTGGCGCACTAAAAGCACGTCATCGCTCTGCAGGACCATGTTGTGCTCAGGTTCCCTCCTCACAACGGCCCCGGCGAGATCAATAGAGATACGCTGGGTGGTTTTGCCATCCTCGCGAAAACGGACCAGCTCTGCCTGCTCCATATGGACATCCCGCACTAACCCTCCGGCCAACTCCACCAAGTCGCTGACTCGATCCCCTTCTTTCAGCTCGTAGTATCCCTCTGTGCTGACGGCGCCGAAGACGCCCACTGAATCCAGACACATGGGCACGGCTACTACGTCACCATTCCTTACATAGGGATTGTTCTCCAAATCGCCATTGATGGTAAATCGAAGCAAATCGGCGGAAACAACAGTGGAATCACCTCTCTTTACTTCCACATTTCTCTCCGAAGCCCCTGGAGCATATCCACCTGCCTGATCGATGAGCATGGAGACCCGGTCCACGCCCGTAGCCGTGTAGGTGCCGGGCACATTTACCGCACCCACCACGAATACACGAAACTTGCGGATCTTGGATAAAGAGACGGAGGCATCCACATTTTTATACCGGGCCCTCACCGCCTTCAGAATCTTTTTCTCGGCTTGTTCTAACGTCAGTTCGCCGACGAGTATCTCCCCCACGTCGGGAATTAAAACTTTGCCCTCCGGGGTCACTTCCAGGGGATAGCTCTCGCTGATCTGTCCCCAAAGGCTCAGTATGATCTCATCCCCAGGTCCAACCACGTACTCCTCTGGCTTTATGTTCTTCTCCAGGGCCTGCTCCCTCCCCACCTCCGCTCTCGCCTCCACCGCTCGCATCACCCTCATGCTGTCCAGCTTGCTCATCTCCACCTGTGGTGGAATCGCCATGGCCGTGAAGGGAAGGCTTAAAGCTACTAAAATTATCAGAAAAGGTCTGCGGACGAACATATCCACACCCCCTGGAGGCCAGAAGAAAAGATCAGGGTCACAAAGCTCAATCCCTGATATTCTCGAAAAAACCCAATATTCGATACGATATAATAGGAAATTACGCCGTTGATGTCAATAGGTTTTTGGAGAGTACCAGGCAAAGAAAAGCCACCGTCCCGCTGGAGACGGTGGCTTTCAAACTTCCACAAATGGAAGGAACTCTCTAGAACTCAAAACCCAGGGAGAATCGGTGATTCTCACCCATAAAATCCTCTTTCTCGACCACGTAGGCGTAATCGAATCCGACACCGCTCAGCTTTATACCCAGGCCAGCTGCAAAAGCTCCCTCATTCATACCCACCCTTAGACCTGCGTATCTGTCCATGGAGAACTCGGTCCAGTACTCAGCCCCAAGTTGCATAATCGGGTCGCTAATATGGCGTGTTTTTTCGACGCCGGCTGTAAAGGTCAGATCATCGCCCAGAGCCCTGGCAGCCATACCCAACCGGATATGATAGGGGATCGAATCGTTGGTGTCCAAGATCTTGGTGCCGAGGTCCTGAATGGCCAAGCCGAAGGTCAACATCTCGACGGGATTGAACATGACTCCCACGTCAGCACCCAGGCCAAACTGGGATCCATCATCGTCGCCCATGTCCTGCAGGATGCCCTTAAAGCTGATTCCCAGATAGGCAGGGGCACAGTCGCGGATGAAAGACAATGGACGAGTAGCATAGGAGAGAATAAAAGCGTGTTCCCGTGTGTCAAAACTCCCCAGGCGATTGTTGTTGGAGTCGTACTGATCCAGGTCATTCATCCCGCCGCCGATGTAGGAAAAACCAAGGCTTCCAAAGTCAAATGTCTTGGCGATTCCGCCGTAGTTCAGACTCCTATCGTAGGAAAGATTGTTAGAATACATCAGCTCGATAGAGACATTTTCTATCAGAGCCAATCCAGCGGGGTTCCAGTAGCCAGCCGTGGCATCGTTGGCAAT
>DAOVRJ010000241.1 GCA_030628225.1 Candidatus Zixiibacteriota bacterium
AGGCTTTCAATTGTCTTTCCCCTCGAATCCTGGACCCCTTGACTCCTTGAATCCTATGTTATTTCCAAGCTCCGCACTCCGAGCTCCCAAATCCGAGTTCAATATGCTCGCAAAACTATAATCAAGGATCGGTCTTTCTTTTAACGAATTTCGAATCTCGAGTCTCGGTTCTTCATCCAGGATCAGTCTTTCTCACGCACTACCTGATCCTCATATCCCGGTAAAATCGCATAACTGCCCTCATCAGCCAGGTACGTGCCCACCCCGCAGACGGTGAGGACATCACCCTCTTGCACCTCTCTCAAATCCAGTTCAGTATCTTTCCAGGCCAGCACCACGATGGCCCCTGACCCATCATCCAGATGCAGGCGGGTCCACCTCTCCTGTCGGAGGATGAAGACCACGGCCCCCCGAACCTGGATGATGGTCCCATCCCACTCTGGATCATTAGCTTCAGCGGTGGTCAGAGCTCGAGGGGGCACAGCCGCACAACCTCTATCCAACACCGTCACCAACGGTCCGGAGACCTCCGTGATACCCCGGTAATCGTGAATAATCCCCTCCACTTGAACAAGATCACCGCGTACAATATCCTCAGCCACGGGATCGTGGTCGAAAACGAGAATGCCCCGTCCCGATTGATCCTGGATGTATAGCCGTGTATGCTCCCGGTCCAGAACGCCGCTGCCGATGGTCACCACCCCCTGCACGTTCATCAGACCTTGAGCATGGGGGTCGGCCTGAAGGCCGGCACAGGTCACCACAGCGGCGGCGGGAGGAAACGCGGGGCGGCCGGCATCGATCCAGGCGGTGTACCATAGATCGGCCAGAATCCTGCTGGCCCGAGAGAGCTGTTTGGTGGTGAAACGGCCGGTCTTTTCCCATAGAACCTGGTAGTAATCGTCGCCGTAGACGGGGTCCTTTTTCCTGGCCTGACAATCAGCAGACATGATGCTGTCCACAAAGCTCCAGGTCCTCCGGATAGTGCCGAAAATATGCTCCAGGGGCTCCTCCACATAAACAGCCCGGGCGGGATCTGCCTTTAGCCGGTCCGGATTTCTGCGAATCATATCTATTTCGTAGCGAAGATGAATCCCTTTATTTCCGGTGAGCTGGCCATCGTAGTTTCTGGTAGTATGCAGCGGCTGATGGCAATCGGCCACATAATGGCCCAGATCCGCCGCCAACAGAACAGCTTCACCCCAGTCTCCGGCGGCCATGGCCACAGAGAGAGTTTCGGTTACCCCGGCAATAATCCAGGGCACCACACCGTTGCCATAGACATCCATGTGCTGGCCGTGCCTGGCTTTCAAAGAATCCAGATTGTGGGAAAGATGCCCCTGATAAAACTCGGGGAAATTATCTATGTCGATCCAATGCCGGGGGCTCTCCAGGGGATCCCAGGCCTTCCGATAGTCGGCGTCGCTGCCATGGGCAGCCACCACCTTTGCCCACCGCTCAAACCCGGTCATCTCGGCGGGAAGATGGGCGAAGGCTTGCTGGTTGACCCACCTGTGCGCCAACCAGCCCCACGGCCAGCCGACTCGCGGAAAGCAGAAGATGACGACCAGCAGAAGCGCGGTCTCCCGGCACAGGCGGCGATATTTCCAGAGCACGGTGCAGCCTTTCTCTCTAAGAACTCTTGATGCTGGATACTGGTAAAAGAAATGAAAAATGAAAAGTGAAAAGTGAAAAATGCAAAATGGAAAAAGCAGTTGAGCTTTGCCTTTACGAATCCCAGATCCCGGACCTCGAATCTCGGCCTTTAACCAGGATCCGCCTTTCTCACCAACATCTATGGGTTTTCAGCTAACCTTCTCTCATCCCCTATCCTCTGGGTAAACCCGATCCGGTCCAAGTATTCGGCCAGGGGCACAGCGAATTTGCGGGTCGTCCCCCATACCTCCTTCAGCTCGCTGAGACGCATCTTGTCCCGGCGAACCATCTCCTTCTGGACGAGTCCCTTTGCCTCCTCCAGGACCCAACGGTGCAGATATATCTCCTCGCTAAGCCCCACCAGAACTCCCTGTTTCACCAGAGCGTAGAAGACCTTGGGGTCGAATTCCACCAACAGCTCCCTCCTTGTGGGCGGGCTGAGCTTTTGCTCCAGGAACAGGGCCTCAATTCTCTCCTTCTCCTGTTCCTGCTCCTTGGAAAAACGAATCCGCTGGCCCCTTTGTCTCACCTGGTCCCCCAGGACCTCTACCTGGTCAAGGCCGGCAAGAACCTCTTCCACCAGCTGGCCAGGGTAACCGATCCTGCCCTTCAATTCCTCCTTGGACATCCCGGTTTTAAGAGGGTAAAGACGATGAAATTCCTCGATTCGAGATAGAATCTGGGCCTTGATCTCCTGCATGTCATCTAATCCCAACAGAAAACGACCCAGAACCATGAGCTTCCCCTGACCATCGAGCCCCGCAACGACGGCCTTCAGGCGCTCTTCCGCCAGACGAAGGTTTTTCCTCCAATTCTCCGCCACCAGCGGTCCCCGGGAGAGATCCCTCAGAAGAATCTGAGAGATGTCCCCACCATCCCTGGCCTGCAGACTTCGCAGGACGAGAGGGTCAAACCGCCGGTGTTTCGGGGGAATTGGATCCAGCACCACACCACCACCCAGTAGAATCTGGGGGGAATAAGCGCGGAGGATGAACCGATCGCCGTACCAGGCCACGGTGGGAGCCTCCAGGCGAAGCTGGCCGTAAACTTCCTGGCCGCTCTGCGCCTCTTTAGCCGAGAGGATGACCAGCCTGGCCAGAACCTCCGCGCTGCCCAGGTAGAGACGCACGCGGGTCCAATCTTTGACCACCAGCTCCTGGCCCACGATCTTCAGTTTAACATCCAGCCTCTGGGAGGGATCAAAAGCGCCCGCGGTGGAGATAACCTCGCCCCGTCGAAGCTGGTCTTTCCCTATGCCAGCAAGGTCGAGGGCCACACGGTGGCCGGCAACGACTCTTGGTTCCGGCCGGTGATGAACTTGAATCTGCCGAACGCGGGCTTTCAAGCCCTGGGGATAGACCACCATTTCCTCGCCCTGAGAGATAACCCCATGGGTCAGGCTGCCGGTAACCACCGTGCCGATGCCCTGGAGCACAAAAACCCGGTCTACTGACAGCCGGCAAAGGCCGTGTACATCTCGAGGAGGCAAAGCCGCGACCGCCTGGTCCATCTGGGTGATCAGCTCTTCAAGGCCTGCCCCGGTGACGGCCGAGACCTTCAAGATCGGGCTGTCCTGCAAGCATGTTCCCTGAAGAAATTCGCGGACTTCCTCAACCACCAGATCGGCCAGCTCCGCATCCACCACATCCACCTTGCTGACCACCACCAGCAGCCTGGGAATGCCCAAAAGGCGCAGGATCTCAAAGTGCTCCCGGGTCTGCGGCATGATCCCCTCGTCGGCAGCCACCACCAGAAGGGCCAGATCGATGCCGCCCACACCGGCCAGCATATTCTTCAAAAAACGCTGATGCCCGGGCACATCGACGATGCCCACGCGACCGTACCCGGGCAAGTCCAGGGGGGCAAACCCCAGATCGATGGTCAGCCCCCGCCTTTTCTCCTCAGCCAGCCGGTCTGTGTCCACGCCGGTGAGAGCTTTGATCAGCTGTGTCTTGCCGTGATCCACGTGGCCAGCAGTGCCCACGATGA
>DAOVRJ010000043.1 GCA_030628225.1 Candidatus Zixiibacteriota bacterium
AAACCATAACCTTTGTTTTCATTGAACCACTTCACTTTTCCTCTGGCCATGCCTTTTACTACCCTCCTTCATCGAAACGACGAGAGCACTATTGCTCTCATCTCAAATATACTATTCAGCCGATCTTTTGTCAAGATTTTATTAAAAAATGTTGCTTTCATCAATGTAGCACGAGAAGTCCGCCAGATTAAAATTCCACATGGGCGGAGAGACGGTGGCTGTTATCCAGCTCGTCGTGGCCCAAAAAAGCGTAATCCACACCCCCTATACCCAGGCAAATGCTGGCCCCCGCGGAGAACTGCTCCGGCTGAATCCCCATTCGCAGGGCAACTCGCTGCCGGTACCAGTATTCCAAACCGGCCCGGGGGTCGAAACTCACGCTGCCCACCGAGGCCCAAGCGGCGTAGTCCCGGCCCTCGAACATTGTGTCCACGTCCAGGGCCAGGTTTATTTCTCCCCGAATAGACCGCAGAGCCAATCGATATACCGTGCCTAATTTCAGCATAGGAAGGATATATTCCCTGTATCCCGAGTTCCAGGCCAATGGCGTTGTGGTCACATCGGCCAGCTTGGCCCCCAGCACCCAGCTGGGTTTTATGCGCCACAGGGCTCCGGCATCCACCCCTAAACCCAGGGCATGATCATCCCCTACGGCCTTTCTGATGAACTTGCCGCTGCCGCCAAAACTCCAATTTCTCCCTCGTTTGCAGGCGTAGGAGAAAAACAGGGCATATTCAGCGTCGCTGACCTCTTTCAAAACCCGGGGTCGTTGCGTCTGAGGATCCCACTCAGTGTATGGGATATCATCCACCCCCAGACGCATCAGGCCAATCCCCACAGCGCGGTGGGCGGTCCCCAGGGGCAGAGCAAAACCCAAATAATCCTGGCGCACCAGCCCCCCAAAGCTCTCGGCATGCATGAACAGAATCTGGCGCCGGGCCGTATTGGCCAGACCGGCCGGATTCCAGTAGATGGCACTGGCACCATCGCTTATGGCCACATATGCCCCACCCATACCCATGGGGCGGGCTCCAACACCCAGGCTGAGGAACTCTCCGGCGTATTTAGAGACTGCCCACGAGTTACTCCCGGCCACCAGCAACAGGCCCACAAACAAAAAAAGGCCCCGGCATATTTTTCTCAATGACTGCACAATGCTAAAATACCGGTGCCTGTGATCACAAGTCAAGCTTTTTTTAGGGTCAATCTTCGAGAACTTTTGGAGTAATCTCAATAATGAGGTCGGTCTTCTTTTTGTTCTTCACGGTATGCTGAAATAGTTTGCCTAATAATGGCAGATCCCCCAGCAGAGGTACTTTGCTGATCTGCGTGGTCTCTTCCTCGCTCAGCAGACCGGCGATTATGATGGTCTCCCCATCTTTTACCCTCACCGTGGTTGTGGCCGTGCGCGTCTTCACCCAGGGGATCTCATTATTGGGGCCTACCCATCCGACGATGGTACTGACCTCAGGCTCCACTCTGGTGGTAATATAACCGTCGTCGTTCACATGAGGGGTGATCCTGAGCTTGATCCCCACCTCCTCCCTTTCCACCTGGAGCTCCTCAGTTAAACCCCCGTAACCGGTGATCACGTAAGGGACGATGTCTCCAATGTGAATGGTGGCCTCTCTGTTATTCAGGGTGGCCAGTTTGGTATCGGCCAGGATTTCTGCACTCCCTTCGTTGATCAGCAAATCCAGGGTGATTTGGAAAACCTCAAGTTGACGGCTCAAGGTAGATTTGGTAATATCCCTTATCTCAAAGGGCATGTTTTCAGGAAGAGCGTTGGGAGCAGAAGGCTCCGGGATGCCCTCGGTTACGACGGTCGTGATGGAATTGAGTTTATCCCAGTCGATGCCCATCCTGGCAAGGGCATCCACTTGAACTTCAATCAATTTGGCCCGCAGCATCACCTGCACTGGGGGTTTATCGATCTCCTTGATGATCTTCGAGATCTCTCTTCTCGCTTTAGGATTGGCCCTGATCACCAGTTGATTCCCTCCTATATCCACCTGGATATGCGGGGATAAATCCTGCAACATCTCCTGGACCTCAACGGCGTCGGCATAATCTAACTTGATCACATACGGAGATAGGCTGGCATCTTCTCCCAAGACCTCGCCAGTCTCAACCAAAATTGAGCTGCCCACTCTAGCGTACCCCAGACCGGCGGCCTTGACCACAAGAGCGATGGCCTCCTCCACGGGAACATTTTTAATCCGAATGGAGATCCTTCTTTCCTCCACGCTGTGGCCGGTGATTATATTCAACCCGCTCTTTTCAGTCAGGGTCTGCAACACAGAGGTGAGAGAAGCGTCATGAGCCTCCAGGGTCACCAGATTATCAATCCCTCCTCCTGCTGTAGCTACCGACGTGACCATTAAAATGGCCGTGAACAGACCGAGGACCAGCTTTGTGAAAAACCTAATATGTCTCGTGATCATCTCGATGACCCCTTTAAAAGAATTCCTGATAAAATCTCTTACCGTAAGGTTACCACTTCCCCATTGACCCACAGATGAACGCCCCGTTCATCAATCAGTACCACCTTACTCCCCTCGATTACATCTCCCTCTTTGACTACATATGATTTCTGGCCAATCTCCACAATGGCTGTCGGTTCCTCATCCAGGACCAATCCAGTCAGTCTCGGTTTCTGCTTTGCAGAAGATTTGGGCGACAATTGCTTTACCTGCCGCTGAGATTTCTGTTTGGGCTGAACTGACGGTTTGCTCGGCAACAACGGATTTCTTAATCCAACGCCTTCATATGCAGAATCAGCCATATGCGTAAAAATCTCCTCCAAATCAAGGAGAATGGATTCCCGGTACAGCTTCCTTTCATTCGTCTCTAAATAGACCTTCCCCCTACCCACATCTCCCGTCGTGGTCAAAGTCCTCGCTCCACTGTATAGCATGATGACCAACAGCCCGAAGATGGCCACCGCTCTCTTGTTGACCTTCATTCCCATATATCCGGATCCTTCTTAATAAAATAAATATCCACTGCAAGCGTGGCCAGCGTCTCCTCCTGGACCGTGAAGATCTGAAATTTCTTGATGTGGATGAGATCTCGTGACCTTTCTATGGCTTCCAAGAGCAGTCTTAACTGATGATACTCACAGCGAAGCTCCATCTTAAAAGGGTAAACCACGCAGAGATCTTCCCCCCAACCCGACCCCGGCTCAATCGACAACAACTCTATGCCCATTTCGTTCGATAGAGCCATCAGCTCTCCAAGAGACTGGGAAACCCAATTCTCTACAGCGGAGCCGGCGCTATTATCGATTGAGTTCTCCTCAATCAAATCCTTGATCTTCTGGAGCCGGTCGGCTGGAATCTGGCTCCCCAGGATCTGATCTTGAGACTCAGCAATAGCCTGATCCAATCGATCCAGTTTCCTGGACCAGGGCCGGTAGAAAGCCCAGTCTTCCGCGGCAAAAATGAGGAAAAGAAAAGCTATTACTATCCAGAAAAGTCGTTTTCCCATGAGTCTATCTGATCCTTTTAGTGAATGGAACATATGAACTTAAAATTCAGCTCATCATTCCCCGAAGATCTCGACCGCTTCGAGGAGAGGAGTTCGATGCTTTCAAAATCCTCGGAGAAACTTTCATCATCTCTGAGAACATTCAAAAATGCTAAAATCCCACCCAGTTCATCCTGCTCTTCCCTGAAGTACATCGACCCGCCCACCTGGAGCACCTCTTTCTGAATTCCCTCTATGGATATATCCACCAGGGATATTTCGGTCAACCACATCTGTGGCGGCAGCAGGGAACTCATGGCTCTCAGCTTCGCACCCCACCTTGGCCCACCACCTTTAAGGCGTGACACCAGGGCCACTTTCTCTGCGCAGATGTTGGCCATCTCCGGTTCGTAGCCGGCCAGCATCTCCCCGATCTCTTTCAGCCCCTCTTCTTTGGCGCTCACATTCTGTTGTAGAAGAAACAGATGAAGGGTGAAGATTCCGGTGAGTGTGGCGAGAACTGCCACGCATATTATCTGGACAAAGAGGGTCTGCATTCGCTTTTTATGAGCCCTGTGTCTTTGCTCCAGAATCTGGCGATGAACGTTGATCTCAAACACTTATTCTCCCCACTTTCCTAAGGGCCAGACCAACTGCCAGCGTTAACTGCGGGGCCACGGTTGAAAGCGCCTCTTGATTTCCATTAACCTGAATTCCCTTCAGGGGGTTGAGTTCCTCCACAGACACTTCTAATTTAGAATGAAGATGCCCCACGAGATTCACCAGACGGGAGCCACCCCCTGCCAGATACAGCTTGTGGAATCCTCCCTCACCCACTCGATTCTCGTAATATGTGAGCGAACGGCGAATTCCGAAGACCAGCTGATTCAGAGGATCCTTGAGGATATCCGAAAGCTGGCTGGGATCGCCTTCCCGCTTGATCCTCTCCGCCTCGTCATAGGTAACATCCAATTGTTTCTGAATTTCAGCGGTCATCTGATGGCCGGAGGTGGAAATTTCTCGCGTAAAAAATGGCCCGCCCGGACAGAATATATTCAAAACGGTGTTCCTGGCTCCCAGGTCCAGCACCACCACAACCCTGTTCTTCATCAAATCCTGTGAAGCCTGCAGAGCATTCATCACCGCCAGCGGGCTCAGGTCGATAACCGGCGGATCGATCCCAATTTTGCCAAGCAGCTCAAGATGCTCCGCCAAATGGGCCCTGGTCACAGCCGCCAGCAGAACGGTCATGCTCCCGGACGCCTTGTCCCTGCTGAGCACCTGGTAGTCCAAAATCGCCTCCTCGAGCCCAAAAGGAAGGTGCTTGTTGACCTCCCACTTGATGGAGGATGCCAGCTCTTCATCCGTCAGCAGAGGAAATTCCACCTGCTTGATGGCCGTCCCGGAACCACTCACCGAGGTGACCACCTCATTCTCCCGGCCAGGTTTAAGACCGGCCTGGTGGAAAACTTCCTTGGTGGCCTCGATAATCCTCTCCTGATCGACCCCGTCGGGAACAAAGTACTCCTTCTCCTCACTGGAGAGAAGCTGGTAACCCTTTTCGCCATGTGATAAGTGCACCAGTTTCACACTGTATGATCCGATATCCAATCCCACAACGGACTTGGTTCGGTGCGTGAGCATTTTCATCCCTCTCCCTCCGGAGCTAACTCTGCCCAGTTCTTTTGCTTCAGAGATAGGGGAATGCTCCCGGGGTCTGTCTGGAAAACTCCTATACCACCATTCATGAGCAGAGTCTCGATGCTTTGGTTGATCTCCCAACCCTGCTTAAGTGGCCATGCCTCAAAGGGATCATAGCCCCGCATGTCCACATTATTGGCCAGGACAAATCCGTTGAGCTGCCCCCCTCCACCTGTCCAACTGGTATAACCCTTGGTCCTAAACTCATTACCGGCAAAGATGACGGCATTGAGCTCATTGGTAAATCCGGCTCCTTTCATGGTCACATTATTCCGAGCGATAAGCACCAGCCGGTCGTCTCCATCGTTTTGTCCCGAGTTCACCGTGATGTTCCCGGTGGCGATGATGGTCACGTCCACCGATTTGTTCCACCACCTATCCACGTTCTGGTTAATAACCACATCTCCATTCACAAAGATAATCTGGTCATCTCCGACGGTATGCCAATTCATACCCTGTTTTCCAAAAAACTTGTCCGTGGTATACACTGTATCGGCCATGCTCTGAAAATGGTTCCGGAACGAGGGAAGCGTCTTGAAATAATCTGGCAAGGAAACATCGGACTGGCTGGCCTCATCGTACTTGTGTGGGTCTTCTCCGTTGACATGATGGCCGTATTTAAGCCCCCCCTCGATGTACACGTCGTTAAACCGGTCAAAGAAATCTCTCCAGCTCCCGTCGTTGGCGCTTCCGTGAAAGGTAGCGTGGTGAGCCGCACCCACAGCGTAATCGAGCCCCGGGGTGAACACAACCTGAAGCTCGCGCTCCCGCCCCTGCTCAATGCCCCGCGAGGTCACCCTCACATCGTGAGCAAAATCTATCAGATCATCACCCTGACGAACGACCTGGCCGTTGGCGTCGATCTCCACCGCCTCGACATTCATGCTCACGCTATCGGCCATGGCCTTGGACTTGGACCAGGTGTTGTCCAATACCCAACGGGCCCTCTCCACCCCAGACTCGGCATAACAGAATGCCTGGGCTGCCTCTCTGCGCCGCTCAAAAAGGCCCGCCTCATAGCCGCCCAGGGAGAAAAATGCCAGCCCGGAGATGATGAAAGCGGCTGAGAAAATAACGACGGCCACCAGGGCTGATCCGTTCTGTCCCTTTATGTTCGATTTTAAATGTGTCAGAAAACCCATGATGGGTGCATCTCCCCCTGCCGCTTAATTTCTCAGGGAGGCGGCTGTGGAAAAGTACGCTTTTTCTTGTTGATCGGAATCGGTCAACACCAGGGTGACAAACACCGTTCTGTTTGAAAGGGTAAACTGAAGGCTGTCTACCAGGCTGGAGATCACCTTTGCTCCAGAGTTGTCTCTGAGGGTATTATCGCCGGCCTGCCTATAGTACCCACCGATGGTGGCGCCGGAAGCATCCTTTATCACCAACTGCGTTGATGGATTTATCTGCACGCTGCTGCCCATGCGCACAGATGTGGCCATTTCCAAAAGGGCATAAGAACCATCCCTTTGAAGATTAAGCAAAGAGCCACCGCGATCCCACGAGTCGTCAACGAGCATATAAAAACTGGCCAGGGCGAAGAAAAGGACCGCCATCAGGGAGGTGGCCACCATTAATTCTATGAGGGTAAAACCCCTCGATCGTTTAGATGATTTCATATCGATCTCTGGCAAAGCTTCCTTCTTCCCTTAAGGGCTTTCTGGCTTTAGGGATAAAAACGCCCGCCGAGAGAAACGGTGTCCTCATGGGCCTGCTCCCACAACCAGGTTACCCTCACCATGACCGTCTTGTAGTCCTGATCAGAGGCGGAAATGCCATTGGCGGGATCATCCTGCCAGGTCACAGACCAATGTCGGCTGCCCACCAGGCCCTCGGATAACTGTACCCCTTCCGGACCATGATTGCCCACCACCAGGGCCGCGTCGGAGAGGCTCAATGCTCTCAGCTCCTCTATCTTCTGTTGCACCAAAGCCAGCCCATTTCTCCTCAACCCTCCCTCTTTAATATAGGCCCGGCCCAGGGAAAAGAACTCCACAAGAGCCACAGCAACGATGGCAAAAATCACCGCCGACACCATGACCTCCACCAGACTGACCCCCCGCTGGGAGCGCAGCCGTTTTCTCCGACTCGACCAAGACAATAAATCTCACCTCTCCATCCGAACATTCAGAAGGCGGCAGGGCCTCAAACCCTCCTGGATCCAAGACCCTGCCCTTACCCTTAGATCCCTGACACTGTGATAACACCTTCTGCGGAAACGCTGGCGCAGGTCATGGTGATGTCCACGCCCTTCATGCCATCCACATCAAGACCAGTAGCCTTCAGAGAAAACGCACCCGTTCCTCCACCGCCGCTATCGATCTTGTAGGAGAAGTGCTTGGTGGCGGAAAAATCGGCGTAATAGCCGGCATCGCTGGCCAGCTTCGGCCATTTGTTATATCTCTGATGATAGGCCTTAGAAGCCGTCATGACAGCGCCCAACCTCGCTATTCCCTCAGAGGTTCTGGCATTCTTGATGTAGTCGGTGTACAGCGGAATGGCCACAGCGGCCAACACACCCAAAATGATCACCACAACCATAAGCTCGATCAAGGTGAAACCCCGATCGTCCGCCATGTAAGCGTTGAATCGTCTCAGCATCTTTGTCACCTCCCTCCATGAAAAATTAAGAAGAACAAATATGAAACCCAAGTATCACTGACCATCACCTGAGGACCATCCCCAGTTTGAAAATGGGCAGGTACATGACCATAATGATGCCCCCAACCACACCTCCCAGGGCGATGATGACGGCCGGCTCGATGAGCGAAACGATGCCATCCACTGAGGCCTTGACCTGTTTCTCGTAGAAATCGGCCACGTGGGCGAGCATCTGACCCATGGTGCCGGTTTCCTCTCCAGTGGATACCATCTGAATTAACAACTCCGGAAAGACTCCCGTCCCCTGCATGGCCTCGGTCAGGGTTTGGCCTTCCTCCACCCGCCGCTTGGTATCCACGATTCCCTGCTCATAGATCTTGTTATTGGCTGCCCGACGGACCACCGATAGTGCCTGGACAATGGGCATACCGCTGTGAGCCAGAACGCTCAGGGTGCGAGCCAACCTGCTCACCACCACCTTTTTGGCTATTTTGCCGATGATGGGAAGGCGAAGCTTCAGCTTGTCCCAGGCAAATCCACCCCTCTCGGTGCGAACCAATAACTTGACGCCCACGACGATCACGCCTATCAGCAGAAAAATGAACAGGATGTTCTGCCGGACGAGGGCACTGAAGTTCATCACCATCTGGGTGGGCAGGGGAAGCTGCGCGTTAAAACCCTCGTAGATCTGAGCAAATTTGGGAATGACCTTTAAAATAAACACGACGACAATGAGACCGATGAAGGAAAAGATAAACATGGGATAGCGGAGGGCCGATTTCACCCGCATGCGGATATCCCTCGTTGCCTCCATGTAATCGGCCAGTTGATCCAAAATGACGTCCAATTGACCGCTCTCCTCTCCTGATTCAACCAGAGCGGTGAACAATTGATTAAAAACCCTGGGTTGCTTTCGCAGGGCCTCGGAAAAAGTGCTTCCCTGCTCCACATCCTCGGACACCTGCCTGAGAACTTCACCAAATTTCGGCTCTTGTTCGGATGCCAGGCCGCGCATGATCTTGATCAAAGGGAGACCAGCAGAGACCATGGTGGCCAACTGGCGCGTGAAGGAAACCAGAAGGTCACCCTTCACCTTTATTCCCCTTTTCCTCCACGGAAGGGCTTTTCCCGTAAAACCACTTCGCCGCTCCCCGGACCGTCCACTCACCGCGTCTGTGATCTGGATAACGAAAAGGCCATCCCGGTGCATTTCTTCTACCAGCTCTCCCTTTTCGGAAGCCGTTCGTTTCAAGTTGAGTTTTCGGCCTTCTTTATCCTTAACTGTGACAAGAAACTCTGCCACTTTTCCCCCAATAACTTCTCGCTCCTGCACCCTATTGCACAAGATGAAAACCAGACAGTAGTCCGTTAATTGTCTTAATTGCTAATCTGCGCAAAATATATGCCAACCAAGTTAAATCTTATTTTCAAAGAAGATTATCTGCCGTTTTTTCATGCGTAATTACATAACATACTATTTTCTTCAAGAAAGGAAATTTCAGCGGCCTGGTCTTGAGGCTATTGTATCCCTTTCAGACGAGATTTTTCTATTCTGTTATGTAGGCACCCATAACCTCATTTACAGTGGTCAGACCCTGCTTGACTTTTTCCAATCCAACCGACTGTAGCGTTTTCAAATTCACTCGCTCCGCTTCCTTTCGAATTTCCTCTTCGCTGGCATTCTCGAAGATCAGCTTTCTCACCGATGGTTTCATCTCCAACATCTCAAAAAGTCCTGTTCGCCCGAGAAAGCCGGTATCCTTACAGTGCATACACCCTTTTCCCCGGTAGAAGTAGATCTTTTCCCCCTCTTTCCGCTGCCATCCCAGGCTGTCCAGAAGCTCTGCGGGCGGCTCGTATTGTTCCTTACAGTGGGGACATATTCTGCGCACGAGCCTCTGGGCCAGAACCAGGTTCACTGCTGAGCCCACCAGGAAAGGGGCAACTCCCAGGTTGATCAATCTTGTAACAGTGCTCACGGCATCGTTGGCGTGCACCGTGGAAAACACCAGGTGCCCTGTCAAAGCGCACTTGACAGCAATATCGGCCGTTTCCCCATCTCGAATTTCGCCGACCATGATGACATCCGGATCCTGACGTAAAATGGACCTTAGGGCAGAGGCGAAAGTTAAGCCAGCCTGAGGATTCGTATAGACTTGATTGATACCCTCTATTTTGTACTCCACGGGATCCTCAACGGTCACGATGTTCTTCTCCGGCGATTTGATATCCATCAAAGCTCCGTAGAGAGTGGAGCTTTTTCCGCTTCCCGTGGGCCCGGAGACTAAAATCATTCCGTATGGCTCCCGGATCCATCGGCGGATAGTACTTAACATATCCTCATCAAACCCCAAATGGGAAATATCTCGCCCAAATGCCTCCTTATCAAAAAGCCTCATGACCACCTTTTCGCCAAATACCGTGGGAAGAGTAGACACCCTGACGTCAACATTTTTTTGGGCGAGTTTGATGGTTAACCGGCCATCCTGAGGCACCCGTCTGTCGGCAATATCCAGATCAGAGAGGATTTTGATGCGCGTTATCAGGGGCATGTGCAGCTTTTTGGGCGGGTTCATCACCTCGTGCAGAACACCATCGATACGGAAACGGACGCAGCTCTCCTTTTCCAACGGCTCTATGTGTATGTCGGAAGCTCTATCCTTGATGGCCTCACTCAGGATCATGTTAACCAACTTGACCACAGGAGCCTCATCCCCCTGAGCCTTGAGCTTTTCTACATCTACCTCTTCCTCCTCCCCTTCCGGCAAATAATCGACGTCCCCCAAGAGCTCTTCCAGCCCCTTAAAGGTCTTTAGCTCCTTGTAATACCGCTCGATGGCCTCCTTGATCTCCATGGATTTACCGATGAACGGCTTAACGGCGCGCCCAGACATCTTTTCCAGGGTATCTAATATTTCCAGGTCGAAGGGATCCGACATGACCACCGTCAACTCGTTTTCATCTTTGGAAGTAGCTATTAAAACATGCTCTCTGGCCAAGTTCTCCGGAATGGCGGCCACTGCATCTGGATCAGCATGAGTGAAAACCTCCGAGCTGGCCAGGGGTATCCCCAGTTGCTCGGCCAAAATTCTGCTCAGGTCATCTTCGCTGACAAATCCCAATTTGACGAGAACTTCACCTAGGCGTTCTTTGCTCTCCTTCTGGACCCGGAGGGCCTCCGCAACCTGCTCTTTGCTGATCAATCCCTCGGCAGTGAGAATAGAACCCAGAAGCTTTCTGGCAATCCTGTAGGCCGGTGGCATTGTATATTTCCTTTCAGAAATAGCATTCCTCACCAATGTACTTTTCTGGCCAATATTCTATTCAGGCAAAATGTATGCCGACGCAGATCTCTTCTGCAAAAACCCCTGCATCACGATAACCCTTTTAGATGCACTATGATAGTGTAACAGTTTTTTCAAGAACAAACCCCGGTCAGAAAATATCTTTCTCTGATCCGGGGCTATCTGGCAAATTGCAAAAAAAACTGCAATCTTAAACGCTCAACATATCTGTGAATTCACCTTCATAAAGAACCGTATTTGCCGACCCTCAAAAGGTGAACAGGACCAACAGGGATCTAAATTTGGCGATGAAATAGAAGGGCAGAAGGAAGGAGATTTGAAGCTCGTGTTGAGAATCGATTGGGGGGAAAAAGTCTCCAGAAGGAGACGTTGGATGGAGCAAAGGAGGGAAAAAGCATTACCCTCTAACGATAGAGAATCACCCAGACAATCACAAACCACATGAGAATATCCAGCATCAATGGCCTGTCCGTCAGCAGAACCCGGGTAGGGTTGCCTCCCTTTGCCTGCTGATGCACCAGATACAAATACCGGAAGATACCGTAGAGAACGAAGGGTATGGTGAACCCCAGGTTGGCAGTACCGAACTTGCGGATGACTTCTGGCGAGAAAGTATACAGCGCATAGGACATCAGAGTGGAGGCAGTGACCACTGCGATCATCTGATCCAGAAAATAAGTGCTATATTCTTCCAGAACTCGGCGGTGTCCTGACGAATCCTCGGCCAGCATCACCAGCTCTTGCCGTCTTTTGCTCAAGGCCAGGAAAAGGGCGATGAGAACAGTACAAATTATGAGCCACGACGATATATCAGCCTCGATGACCACAGCCCCGGCCACTGCCCTGAGGACGAAGCCAGAGGCCACCAGCATCACGTCCAAGATAACCACGTGCTTGAGATAGGCGGAGTAAACTAAATTGATCAGGAAATATACCCCAGCTACCATGCCGAATTGAGGATGCAGCCTGAAAGAAAAACCAAGAGAGATGGCCACCAGCAGAAAGGCCAGGATAAGGGCCCCGGACCGGCTCAGCTGTCCGGAAGCAAGGGGACGTTTGGATTTGACGGGGTGCTTTCGATCTTCCTGGAGGTCGAAGAGATCGTTGATCAGGTAAGTACCGCTGGTTAACAAACAAAACAGGACAAATGCCCAACAGACCTGTAGGCTTTTGGAAAGCAGCATCAGGTTCTGGGAAAAAACCAGGGCCGCGAACAGGAACAGGTTCTTGACCCACTGGATCGGCCGCAGAGAGCTCAGCACAGCTTTAAAAGACATGAACTCATCCTCCCCAGGATGATAGAAGGTCAGATATGATCCAGCATCTGGTGAAGAATCTCCTCGCTTTCCTCCCGGCGATTCTCGGGCACGAAGATAGTGGCCTGAGCACCCACGGCGCTGATCCCCCCAGACCCGAAAGCGGCAGACAGCAGATCCGTCTTGATCACGCAGGGGATGCCTCGTTTCTCCAGGACCTCCTTGACCATCTCCGCGTACAGTTTGCCGGGCAGAGAGTGGATGGCCACCATCTTGGGTGTGTGCACCGGGATTTCCCGATCGCAGTGGGGACATTTTCGAACGCCGGCGGGAAGCCGTTTATGACAGTGCGGGCAGAACTTCATCCTTCTCCCTATTTGGTAATTTGTTGCCTTGTGTGTGTGATTCTCCGTTTGCCGAACTCAATGGCCATCATCGCCTGCTGTCCAACTCCCGGAAGACCCAGATCGGCGGATAACAACACATCACTGCTCCTGGGCCGTTGTCTCCTGAGCTTCGATTCCCCTGACATATT
>DAOVRJ010000294.1 GCA_030628225.1 Candidatus Zixiibacteriota bacterium
CACTCTGCATTTTTCATTTTGCATTGGGGGCCACATCAGAGGGTAGTGGGTATTCCTTTCAATTAGATCGCGAGCTATTACTGAGAGTTCCCGGCGGAGGTATCCTACAGTGGCCCCAAGGCACGCTGGCTGCAGCGAGGGGGAAACTTCCCCCTTCAAGAAACAGCTTTGTTGGAAAATTAAAGACGACATTCACCTGTAGGGGCGGGTTTGAAACCCGCCCTTACTCTCACCAGCTCATTCGCAGGCCGCCGCGGAAATCCCGGCCGGGAGCGGGACTGGTGTAAACCTCCTGGTAGTCTGCGTCGGAGAGGTTGCTCACGCTGAGAAAAGGTTCCATATAGGAGAGAGCTTGCCAGCTAAAGGTAAGATTGGCAACACAGTAAGCAGGAAGGTGACTCAGGCGGCGCTCGTTGAAATCGTCGTAGAAGTGTTGCCGGGAGAGGGCGGAGCCGTAAAATAAGATCTTGCATTTCTCCAGGAAGCGCGCAGACAGACGCCAGTCAAGCGTGTGTTCCGGCCGGAACTGCAGATACTCGCCGGGTCGCTGATCGGACTTATTTTCGGTGCGCAGATAGGAGTAACTCAGGGCGATGTGCAGAGCCTTTGCGGGAGAGTACTTATAGCTTACTTCGCCCCCGAACAGATGTGCTTTTTCCACGTTAACGGTGGTGCGGGACAGGTAATTGCCCTCGATGAGGTCGCTGACCCAGTCGTAAAACAGGGCGCCATCGAGCCGGGTCTGCGCAGAGACGGCCCATTCGGTGCCCAGCTCCAGATGGTTTGTCTTCTGGGCCTTGAGCTGGGGATTTCCGTCTTTACCGTAGAGCTGTTTCATGGTGGGGAACCCGGTCTGGTGAGCCAGGGAGAGATAGACCCGTGAGCTTGGAGAGGTCAGAGAGGCTACACAGATATGCGGGTTCAGGGTGGCGAAATCTTCGCCAGCGTCGGTCAGATCCGCCGCCTGGCGTTTGTCTAAAAGGGCATAATTGATCCCCAGCGCCGCCGAGACGCGTTCTGAAATCTTGGTCTGATCCTGCACACCGACCCACCAGGTTCGCATCTGGAACTCACCGGTCGGCTGTCCCTCATCCGGCGTGTCCCGGTGCACGTCCTGGAGGATCCCGCCACCCAGAGTCACATTGCCGGCGCGGCCCAGATCTCCGGCCAGCTGAAATTGCCCCCCCAGAGCATGGTCGTCGTAGACGCTGTGATAGGCATAGCCTTTCTCCTGGGAGGTGTAAGTGTCGTCGTCATAGCTGTCCAGAGTGTTGTCGTACTTGTTGTAGAAGGCTCCAGCCCTGGCCGTGAGCCCCTTGCGCGGCCGGTAAACTGCGGAAAGATTGGCCATTCCCTGCCGCCACTCGGTGAAGCGCCAGTAGCGAATGCGGGACTTGTTCTTTTTCGCGTTGTAGAAGGGATGTGTGGCAACGCCCCATTCGTTGTCCACCAGGCTTCCCGAGAAAGTCAGGTTAAACTTCTCGCCGGGGAGATAACTCAGGGCCAGATGGCCGGCCATTTTAGCGTAATCGCTGTTGTCGCGCCGGCCGCCGTCTTCGTAGTGCAGGAGATCCTGGCCGTCGGGGAGCTTGGGGACCTCCGTTTCCTGGAAATCCTGCGCAAGACGGAATCCGTCGGAGCAAGCCCGGCTCCCGGAAAACTGGATGTCCATGGGGCCGGTTCGAAAGCCGTGGTGGAGCCGGATGTTGATTGTGTTGTTCTGGCCGAATTCAGCCACCATACCCCGGTTTGCTTTACCATGGGGGTTTTTGGTGATGATGTTGATGACTCCGCCCAGGGCGTTGGGACCATATGTCGCTGAGCTGGTTCCTTTGACCACCCTGATGGCCTGGATCTGTTCGCTGGGGATGTGGTCCAGCTCCACCAGGCCGTCGTAGGGATTGTAGAGGGGTACGCCGTCGACGAGGATCAATAGATGTTGTTGCTCGAAGCCGCGGATGCACACGTACTGGCCATGGCCCACCCGGGCGACTTTCGTGCGTATGCCCGGCAGGAAATTCAGAGCCTGGGCAGCCGTTTGCACATCTCTCTGCCAGAGATCTTCCGCTGTTAGCTCATCCACAGTGTAGAAGAATCTCTCGTTCTCCCGCTGGGCGGTGGTCACGATCAGGTCCAGTTGATACTGAGGTGGGGATTCCTCCAGCTCGCCGGCTGCCGCCGGGGCGGTGGGCATTACCACAAGGACGGTGGCTAGAAGGAACAGGTGCAAGATAACGATCCTTGGCATGGCTCTCTCCTTTCTTCGGTGGGACTCTGCTGTGTCCCATGGGGCTTACTTGTCTCTGACCAAGGGCATATTATATACTGGCGGGGAGCTTCTGTCAACTCTTTTATATCATAGGGAAGGGATTCTGAGCCGATGGGCATAAAAAAGCCCCGCTTTTCACGGGGCTTAGAAATAAATGGGGGAGATAGGGGGGATGTTAGTGGTCCTTGGTTGAGAGAGGTTTTCTGAGCCCGAGTGGAGGGCCGTCGATCATATTCTTGTCGAATTCGCCCACGCGGTTGGAGGATGGCGATTGGGTCAGATCGTTGGCGGCGAAGACCAGATAATAGTAGCTGACGGCTGGATTACCCACGGCGCCAGTGTCCAGGTACTGGGCCTCGATGGTGGTGGCCAGGGTGTCATCGATCCTGGTTTATTGTTGTCAAGTATTTTTTCTACGTTATTAGTTC
>DAOVRJ010000249.1 GCA_030628225.1 Candidatus Zixiibacteriota bacterium
CTGAAGATCATGGAAATAATGAAATACCTGTTCACGCGCCTCTCCATTCAACCTGCTGGCCAAGCTCAGGTGAACGAACCATGTCGCCAGCAGGACGAAGATGACGATGCCGAAAACCTTTTTCATCGCCCACGACTCACTTTTGACATGCTAAGTGATTACTCCCTTTATTTTAAAACGGTGACCCCACCGGCTTGAACCACAACGTTCTCGAAGCCGGGACCCTCACCCGGCTTTACCGTATAGGTGCCTGGCACCAACGTCACGAGATCCCGATACCAGCCGAGACGCTTTCCCGAGATGTCGGAGATCTCGAATCCACCTTTGAGGGAAATTGCCCCCAGTAGGAGTTTCACCGTCTCACCTAAGCTCACCTCCATGACCTCGCTGGTGCTGCCGTTGACCACCACACGGTAGCTGCCGGACACTAGATTGACGGTACCACCGTAGTGGCCAAGCCGCTCGCCGGAGATTGCGAAGAAAGTTCCGGAGGCATCCCTGCCATCGGTTGCTGTTAACTGGATGGCCCCAAGCATCACATCCACCATCTCCCCGGAATCCACCACGATCTCCTCGCTGGTGCTGTTGTTGACCACCACGCGATAGCTGCCCGGCGACACCATGATCGTGCCGCCATAATAGCCAAGGCGCTCCTCGGTGGGAGCATCGTAGAGATGCCCGGAGGCCTTTTCCCTCTCGGGCGTCAGCAGGCGAATGGCACCCAGTTCCATGCGCACAATGGTGGTGCTGCCCTGTGGTAAAACCAGATCCTGGTATATGGTCCATGGTAATGTTCCGACGATCAGATCGTAGCTGCCCGGCGGGACGGCGTTGTCCTTGTGGGCGATAAAACTGCTTACCTTGTTTTCCGTGTTCCTTTCGTAGAGATGGATGTCGGCGCGCTCCGGCACTCCATCCGGCCCGACCACCTCCACCCGTAATATGGTCTCGGCAATCGTGGCGGCCAATGCCTCCTGGAGCGCCTGTAACAGATCCGCGGCGTCCTGTGCATCATGATAGGTACCACCGGAGGCCCGAGCGATACACTGTAGTTGTTCCCGCGCCTTCTGCTCCACCGCGTATCCAACAACGTGGATGCTGACGGCCGCGTCGCTGGCCTTCAGAGCTTCAGCCAGGGCACAGGGATCGCCGCCGCAGGTCTCTTCTCCATCGCTAAGAAGAACGATGCTGTTGAACTCATCAGCGGGCAATTCTTTCGCCGCCAGCTCGATGCTGCCTGCGATGGGAGTGTAGCCAATGGCGTCAATGGCGTTGATCTTGGCCAGGTAATCAGCGACATCGATGGGTCCCAGGGAAAAGGCCTCCTCGATGTCCGCACACGACTTCTCCTTGGGCTTTTGGGGATAGCGATGCCCGTAAAACCAAAGAGCACAGCGAACCCCGGCCGGTATCTGGGGCAACAGCTCGGCCATCGCCTCCTTGGCCACCTCCAGCCTGCTCTTGCCGGCGCCTGTCAGCTCCGCCGTCATGGAGCCGGAGGCGTCCAGAATGAAGGCCACGTTGGCCTGGCGGAGGGTGCCCGGCTCTCCCAGCTCCTGGCTTACGCCGGCCTTATCGCCCAGGTGAACTACCTCGCCGGAGGGCAGGATGATCGACTCCCAGGCGGCATCAACGCCATCCGGGATCGCCATCATGACCAGGAGTATGAGCGGAATTATCGCAAAGGCGGTGAAACGTTGTACGCTCTCCATGGACGGCTCCTTTGACACTGTTAAGAGTCTAAATAGTCAAGAGAGAAGATCACTGCTACTGCTCTTTTGTTTCATCCTGCAAAGGCTCCCATTCACCAAAGGCATCGATCTCCACCTGGACTTGTGGATCTGTCCGGTACATCTCGCTGCTGATATAATGCCAGCCCAGATATTCCGAATCGCCGCCGCCCTGCGATACGATCAGGTATCTGTTGGAGAGATGGCCGATGTTCTTGGCCTGATCGCGGGGCAGGGGATCGTCGCCACCCTGGGGATCCATGGGGATCCAGCCGTAATTCGGCAAATAGACCTCTGGCCAGCGGTGAAAGTGCTCGTCCAGGCTGGCGTCGTCGCCCCGGACCACGATTGCCCCCACATAGCGGGCTGGAAGTCTGGCCGCCCGGCACAGGGCGATGAAGCTGAAGGTGTATTCAGAACAAGAACCCGTCCCTCTCTGGAGGATCACGGGAGCCGCGTTCCATCCCCCCACCAGCTCATATTCCAGGGTTTCCCGGACGTGATCGAAGATCTTACGAGCAATCCAATAAGGGTTCACCTCATGACCTACAATCTTTTTCGCTAGTTCCTGGATGTATGGATCATGAATCATGTATTTGCTGCCATCGGCTGTGTACAGCCTCTTGATCTCCTTGGGGATGTCTGCCATGGTGCCGCAGCGATCGGGGAAGACAAAATAATCGATGGCCGAGATCTCCGCTTCTACGGTCATGATCGTCTGTAAGATAGCTGGTGAGGATACTCTGTCATGATGAAAATGAGCCGTGTTCTGATGCCAGCGATCGGCTACCAATCCGGATTGGTCCGGACTGAAAGCGATCAGATCTATGTGTTGTTGGGCCATATCCTCCGGGACGGCCAGGTACACGTCAGCCTCATGGAGGTATCCGCTTCCCTCTACCTTTATCTCATAGGTCAGCGTCACCCGTGCTCGACGGGGCTCGCCCAGCCTAAATAGCTCCTCATCCTCTCGGATTAGCCGGTACAATCGATCCGTTTGATAGTCCGCATTCCAGATGAACTCCCCATCCCAAGCCAGCCCCCGGGGATACGGACCCGGTGAGTCCAGAATGAGGATCACTTGGCCGGTATGGGGGTCCATCATGTAAATCTCGTCGGCGATGCGATCGGTGCACCATAGATAGGTGCCGTCGAAGGTCAAACCATGGATGTTTTTAGCCGGCGCTTCAAAGGTTTTCACAGCCGTCCCGTCGCTCATGTCGATTCTTACGATCTCATCGGCCCGGGGATCGCTGACCCACAGGGTGCTACCGTCCCAGGCCAATCCCTGAGGATACTCACAGGGACAGTAGAGGGTTTTCAGGATGGACCCGTCCTGTGGGTTTACCCGAAAGATACGTTCCTGCCGGAGATCAACATTCCATAAGTACTGGCCATCCCAGGCCAGTCCCATGGGCCAGAAACCGGGGGAGGGAATCTCTCTCAAAACGGCCCCTGTCCCAGGATCTACGCATGTGAGCTTATCGGCTTTGTGATCGGCCACCCACAGGTTCTCTCCGTCGAAGGTCAAGCCAGTGGGACAGGAATGCAGAGTTTGAATGCTATCGACCACTGCACCGGGATAGGCCATAGCCGCACCCGCAATGGCCATCAGCAATAGAAATACCAGATAGCGCATATATCTCAGGGACATATTTCCTCCTTGATCCTAACTTTTGAGTTCGGGTAACTGGACGGTTCATCTCAGATCCGGGTTCCGGCCATTTTCCTCCAGCAGAGTCAGGGCCACCTTCTCCGCGGTGATGGGCATGGA
>DAOVRJ010000196.1 GCA_030628225.1 Candidatus Zixiibacteriota bacterium
TAGAGACCTGAGACTCGAGGTTCGAGATTCGTGAATCGTGAAAATCCGAGACTAGAGACTAATAGGGGCAGAATGACAATCTGCAAAGACAACATATCAACGACGTCGATTGGGTGGGCGGCGCTACAATGATGTCGGCGCTCCTGATAACAGGATTAGAGCTTCGATGAAGCTTGTCCTGACGCCCTGGGGCAGAGACATCTATCCCAGTACTTGGACCGGTAGTCACCGCCCACCCTGAAGCGTGGTATCAAAAACACGACTTCTTTGTCCTGAAGCAGCCCCACAATTGTTAAGATATACGTCTAAAAGGGTAGTTGTCAAGAAATAAACGGCCAAGGGGAAAATTGTCTGGACTTTTCACCTTTGGAGTGCGGCAGCATAGCTGCCGCCTGAAAAGCGCAAGCACGGCTTGCGCACTCCATAAATCGTCTTCCGGATATCGGCCTTCGGTGTCGATGCTTGTTACGTAAATCGTCAATCGGAAATCGTAATTTGCGGGTTTTCCAACCTGCCGCCACCCTCATTGCCTCTTTAACACTCACTGTCCTTCCCGCCTTATCCCCATTGTCATTCCCGCGAAACTTGTCCTCACGAAAGTGGGGAGCGGGAATCCAGGGTCTTACAGTTCATCATATAAATCCTGCCAATATGGATTAGCACTTTCTATTAACTCAAGTTTCCATCTCCTATTCCATTTTTTCAATTGCTTCTCTCTCTATCGCAGATCGAATATCATCGACTTGCTCGTATTGCACCAATTTATGCACACCGTATTTGTTAGTAAATCCTGGGACAATATCGTTTTTGTGCTCATATACACGCCTGATGAGATCGTTGGTAACACCAATGTACAGCGTGCCGTTTCGTTTGCTTGCCGATATGTAAACATAATAGGTTTTCATACATCTTCGAAAATAGAGCTCCAAAGTCTCTGGATTCCCGCTTTCGCGGGAATGACATAAAAGAGGAAACTCGCAAGCATCGAGCTTCTACAGAGGAGCTTCGAGTACCAACGGCCGAAGGACGAATTTTTATTTTGGAGTGCGGCAGCCATGCTGCCGCCTTCATAAGCGCAAGCCATGCTTGCGCGCTTCATATCAGAAGTCGTCTTTTATCTTTACCTGGTCATGATGAAATGATTCCACTTTTCGACGATACGACGGTTCCGCACTGTTTCTGAACCATGTTGCAGAGCAAAACGGATACTGCTGGGCCACAGATACCAAATTATGTTTCACTGGATTATTGTGCACGTAGTCCAGGCGCGCTAAATAACTTTTCTCATGCGTCAGGCACGTGTCCCAATATTGAAACCAAACTTTTCGACCCATGGTGCCATCCAGCCGGTTCACCTGCCGGGCTGTCTGCGAATGCAGACGTTGTATCATCGGCCCCAACGCTTTTGCGTCAACGGGAGATTGTGCGATGAAATGATAATGGTTCGAAAACATCGCCCACGCCTGCAGCTTCCATCCATAGATCTCGGCGACCTGGAATAAGGCGTTTTGCAGCAAGTGCAGCCTGGCAGGCTGGTGAAAAATATGCCGCTTGTGGAGTGTCCCCGCCGTTACGAGATACATCGTGTTCGGTTCGAAAACATGGGCCGGACGATGGTGCCAGGATTTTGGGTCAGCAGTCATGTGTTATCTTTTTCCCATTATCATGCGGCAGCATGGCTGCCGTACTTCAAGGCGCAAGCATGGCTTGCGCACTCCATAAAAACCGAAAATCGTTAACTGAGGATCATGAAGAGACGGAGTGAATCTGCTGATTAGCGTGCCCTAAAGCCGTTACGAGCTTCGAGTACCGACGGCCGAAGGACGAGATTTTCTTCCCACATCTCTTCAGCATCTTATATTCTTCTTGACAACGCCCGCAACTCATCTTATTATAAATTTCTACGGTATGGGCCACCGACTGAAATTTATTGTAGGATAAAAACGATGCGTCTTTTCCCAAGCTCAATCCTTCTCTCCCTTTTCCTGATTCTCATCTCATGCGGTGGGGCTTCCAAAACGAGCCTCTCCGAGGCTGAGGAAAAACTTTTCGTTGAGACCTACGTCAAGCTGGCCCTGGCCACCTGGGATCAGCCAGCAGATGCCGACAGCCTGACTGTGCTGCGCCAGGCCGTTTTTGCGGAGGTGGGCATCGATGAGCAGCAGTTTATCGCCCTCATCCGCCAGGCCGAGGCCTCCCCGGAAAGATGGGTGGTTATCTGGGAGCAAATTGTGCAGAGGTTAGAAAAAGAACGGGCCGAGGCAGACATTTAGTTTTCCATGTTCCCGTTACTTGCCGGCTTTTAGCCGGGCACTCCTCTTTTAGGCTGGAAAGGCGTCCTTTATGTGGGTCAACTTGGCCCTCTTCTCCGTCAGCACGATGCCGATCACGTCGAAACGGCAATTGGCCTCGCCAACCCTTTTTTCCGTCATATAGGCCACAGCCGTCCGCAGCAGATGAGCTCGTTTCCGGCGATCCACCCAACATTGAGGTGGGCCGAAGGAACGACTTTTCGCCGTCTTAACCTCTACGAAGACAAACGTCTTTCTCTCTCTGGTAACAATATCAATCTCTCCATTTCTGGTGCGGTAGTTTCTTTCCAGGATAATATATCCCTTGCGCCTAAGATATGCTACGGCTATATCCTCCCCCCATTTACCCAGTTCTAGGGTCCGCCCCACCTCAGATACCCCTGGGCCCAGGGCCCATTCTTAAACTCCATCCCAGCCGCCATGAGCCACCTTTCTCCCCCACATCCCTGGTTGCGGTGGGCAGATCAATTTGAATGGCCAGCGGGCTGTTACCCATAAAGCGCAGACCAATGCCCAGCTGGCAAACCATCTCCGTATAGCCCTCTCTTTGCCAAATAAAACCCGATTTGCCAAAGGTCCCTATGGACAGACATCCGCTCAGGGGCCAGTTTAGCTCCTGGCCGATGGCCAGGCATCCATCTCCCCGTTTGCTGTCTCCCCACACCCCAACCAGTTGTGCATCCCGCCTGATCTGGAACTTCCTTTCCTGGTCAGAAGAACCAACCAGTATACCTCCAAAAAACCGATGAGCATACCTCAATTTTCCGAAAAGGAGATTGTGATGCCAGATTTCCAGAGAAAAAAGATTATAGGATAGGTCCTTCTCCAAGGGGCCGATACCTTTCTCCAATGTCAACAGATACAAATCGCCAAAAGTGGGAAAAAATACGGTTCTGCGACGGTCTACGAGAAACTCCAGGCGGAGGCTCAAATCGATTTCGCCTGCCCATTTTTTCCGGCAGCGTCCTTGTAACTTCAGAATCTTATAAGGTGTCCTGCAGAGGTATGGACTCTTTATCCATCGCACGGTTCCCTCAACTTTTCCCTCCCTCTCTGCCCAGGAGCATCTTGCTCCAACCAGACTCCTGGAACCCAGCAGCCGGACCCTTCTGGAGTATCCGACCTGCCAGAACCACTCAGCGCGACGGCATCCTCGGCGGACCTCTCCCCTCAGCCCCTGTTCCCTTTGGAACCAAAAAGGCGCCCACATTAGAATCATATCCCCCATATTCAAGCTTATGCCTATCTGTTCATCCTTCGTTGAGCTTATGCGTAGAAGAGGCGATATATACCAATTTCTAACTTCAGGAGTAACATTAGGTAATGGCCATAATGATATTTTAACGGGCATCTTGCGGGGGTAATAATTGTTAAATGGTCGAAAGTCCAACACCCGATTCCTAGGATCCAGGCTGGCCCGTCTGACAGGCAATGCTGAGAAAAACAGAACTTCATGTTTTTCGCTTTTTCCATCCCAGTTCCGCCTGAGCCGGGATCCATCCCGCAGTTCAAGGGTAACTTCCAGGGGCATGACGGCATTCCCTCTCTTGTTCAGATACAAACGGGTTATATAACCATCGCCAACTTGCCGACAGCTCATCTTGGAGATGGCATAGTCACACCGATGGGTGGACTCAAACCACTGCTGGAAAAACCAGCTCATGTCCCGGCCAACCACCTCTCCCGCCAGATCCATTAACAAAGCGGTGGTTACCACGGTGTGATCTGGTAGATCCAGCAATCTCCGGCAGAGGATGAGAAAGGCCTCATCCCCCAGAATATGGGACAACATCTTTAAAACCAGGGGCACCTTGGCATAGACTGCTCCCTGGTAGCTCAATGACTCTCGAAACTGCCCGGCTACAAGAGTGCAGCTGTCCTCCATCTCCAGACGCGCCAGATTTAAATAGAGGCTGCGACTCGGCCATGAAAGAGGAAGGTAAGAAATTGGCTGCCCAAGAAAGAGCCCTTTGATCAGCCAGCCGTCGCCGAAGTGATGGGCACGCATATAGGCCGACTCCCAAAATCTGGCGAATCCCTCACAGAACCACAGCTCTCGCGCATCCACTTTTTCTCCCCACCATTGATGAGCCACCTCGTGGGCTATGGTTGCCTCAAGCAGGTCGCTGATACCGCTAAGAGCATACAGGGAGCTGCTAATCAGGCATAATCCTGGCATAGAGAGCCCGGCCAGCGTAAGATGGGTTTCCACAACGGCATACTGTTCGCGTGGATAAGATCCCAGGCGGTTCCCATAAAAGACGAGGGCTCTGCGCGCGTATGTGCCGGCCACAAGACCCTGCTTTTGGTGCTGGGGCAGAAAATATGAGCGAACTAACACCCCTTGAACCGACGAGGTGATGAGCATAAAACTTGCGCTGGCAACCCAGCCAAAA
>DAOVRJ010000275.1 GCA_030628225.1 Candidatus Zixiibacteriota bacterium
ACCGTTCTTCTGGAGAGCACGGCAACAGCCTGGAGGGCCACGCCCTGAGCCTGGGTTATGGACTCGGCGAGCGTTCTGGGAGAATGGGCCAGCCCGCAGAGAAAAACACCCAACCTGGCAGACTCACTGGGCTGGAACTTCACGTTCATCTCCTGCAGGAAACCATCGGCGGTCAAGGGAAGGTGCAGATCTCCCGTCAAAACCTGATCTTGCTCAGCTTCTACGCCGGTAGACAAAACCAGCAGATCAGCGGAAATCACCAAATCCTTGTCCAGAAGTCGATCCAGCACCACCACTTGCAGTTTGCCTTCCCTCTGAGCCAACAGGGGTTTATGCTGCAGGTCGTAGCCCAGAAAGATGGCTCCCAGCTGACGAGCCCGGAGATAGCTTTCCTCCTTGAAGGCATAGGTCATCATATCCCGATAGAGGACAAAGATCTGTGTCTGGGCATTGACCTCTTTCAACTTGAGGGTATTCTCGATGGCTTGGGAACAGCAAAACTTGCTGCAATACGGCCGCTGATCATCCCTGGAGCCCACACACTGAATCATCACCACAGTCTTGAGCCCGACGACGGAGGGATCCTGGGCTTCCAGCCTGCGGGTCAGCTCTCTCTGGGTGATCACTCGTTCATCCTGGCCACACAAATACTCCTCGGTCAGCACCTCTTTGGCTCCGGTAGCTACCACAATCACACCATAATCAGTCGAAAATAGTCCTTTTTCCCTGGACATGAGCTGCACATTAAAGTTACCCCTAAATCCATCCACCTTCTGCAGCCGAGTCTCGGTGAAAACCCGTATCCGATCCGATCTCTCCACTTTCCGGAGCATATCCGCCAGCAGTTCTTGACCATCCAAACCCTCAAGAGTCCGCCGAATGTGGCGCAGATGTCCTCCCAACTGCCCATCTCTCTCCACAAGATCCACCCTAAAACCCAGCTGAGCTATGGCCTGAGCACAGCTCATGCCGGCCGCCCCACCTCCAACCACCAGAACACGGGAGACAACCGATGAGCCCGTGCCAATCCTAGGTCTCTGCAGACGGGCTCTCTCCACAGCCATCCTCACCAGAACCTTGGCTTTGTCTGTAGTCGATTCTCTGTCCTGGTGGATCCAGGAAAGCCCCTCGCGCAGGTTGATCTGTTCCAGGAATTCAGGTCTCAATCCTGTTTCCAGCACCGTTTTCTCGAACAGTGCCCCAAAGAGAGCCGGCGAACAGCCCGCGATAATGACCCTGCTCAACCGTTTTTCTGTTACGATTTCCTTGATCTGGGCCAGACCCGCAGGAAGACAAAGCGTTTCCAGCTTTTTTGTTAAGACCACGTGAGCCAGCCCTCTGGCGTATTCCATCACCTCCGGGAAACGGAAGGCCTTCTCTAATTGTTTTGCACAGTTGCAGAAAAAGAACCCTATTCTTAGCTCCCGCCCCCCATTCCCCTTATCGGCCAACGTAAAGTCTGTCACCACCGGCCGACGCACCAAGTGAGTCGCGGCCCTCATGGCCGCCGCTGAGGCCTGAATCGCCGACTCGGGAATATCCGTGGGTCCGGAAAAGGATCCGCAGACGTAAACTCCCACCCGGGAGGTTTCCACTCCGGACGATCCCCCACCGCGGCAGAAACCATATCTGTCCAGCTGAACCCCGAAGATCCGGGCCAACTGTTGCCCACTAGCAGGAGGCACCTGCCCGGTGGACAGCACCACCAGCCTGTACTCAGCGCTATTGAGCTCTCCCCCCTCCGTCTCATACGTGAGCTTCAATGAATGGCCACTGGCCTCGCCCTGCACGAAGGGAACCCGACAGCGAACAAAATTCACCCCCATATCCACAACCCGCTGGTAATACCGGTGATAGCCCTTGCCGCAGGCGCGCAGATCCATATAATAAATATCGACCTTGGCCTCTGCAAAACGGCTCTTTAACTGAGCTGCCTCCTTCAGGGCATACATGCAACAAGCTGAAGAACAATACTCCCTTTCTTGATCTCTTGAGCCAACGCACTGAAGAAAAGCGATGCGCCGGGGAAGTTTCTCATCAAGCAA
Source organism: Candidatus Zixiibacteriota bacterium (assembly GCA_030628225.1). GTDB lineage: Bacteria > SM23-81 > SM23-81 > SM23-81 > SM23-81 > DAOVRJ01. Next base: position 2,046 of record DAOVRJ010000275.1, read on the forward strand.
ATGATCCAGTCGCTTCCCGGCTGGCCCCATGGCGCTCAACATGCGCTCCAACTCAACGCTGGTGATCACCCTGGGATATCGGCCATAGCCATAGGCGCTGATCAGGGCCGGATCGAACTCCTGAAAACCCGCTGCCAAAACCACGGAGCCCACCTGAAGCTGGCGAACCGGACCTTCTCTGTGAAGACAGATGGCCCCGGTGGGGCAAACCTCCGCGCATGCGCCACAGAGGGTGCATCTATGGGGATCGATGGTGTAGGTCAGGGGAACGGCTAAAGAGTGGGGAAGAAAAATGGCTTTCCGGGAAGGCACTGTCTGGTTTGAGTCTCCCGACACCTCCAGGGGACAGGCCGAGACGCATAGACCGCATCCAATGCAGTCCTGGGCACTCACATAGGGGGTTTTCTGGCGGACCTTTATCTGAAAGTCACCAGCGGCCCCGGACACCTCCTCAACCTGGGCGTTGAAAATTAGCTCGATCCGGGGGTGTCTCAGCCCTCTTCTCAGACAGAACTGTGCTGTTTCTTGGGGCCCGCAGGCGGGCAGCATCTTGCACAGCCCACAATCATCTGTGGGAAATTGCTTGTCCAGCTGAGCGATGGTCCCACCAAGGCAGGCACCTCTCTCCACCATGAAAACTTGGAAACCGGCATCTCCCAGGTCCAACGCGGCTCTTAACCCAGCCACCCCACTTCCGACCACCAAGGCTGCGTTTTTCCCTCTTGGTTTCTGGTCCACAGTGTGGGCGCCTCTCGAAATTACATCACCGGGAGATGGTTTCCAGCAATTGGCCCTCGTTATCGCGGATCTCGATGGTCAGGGGCATCTGGCCGGGCAAAGAGTGAGTGGCACAGGCCAAACATGGGTCATAGGCGCGAAAGGCCATCTCCACCAGGTTCAACAACCCCTCGCTAACCTTCTTGCCCTTCTTGATCACCCCCTGGGCGGCCTTCTTGAGGGACATGCAGATGGCCGCGTTGTTGTTGGTGGTGCCCACGATCAAATTCATCTTCTGGACGATGCCTTCTTCGTCAGTGATG
>DAOVRJ010000191.1 GCA_030628225.1 Candidatus Zixiibacteriota bacterium
TCTGAAGCATCTCAACACAGGGTTTTTACTAAGCGACTAAAAGCAGGATCAGCTTGAAAACGAGATTGCTTCGGTCGCTTTCGTTCCCTCATAATGACAAAAAGTAAAAAAGGGGCCTCCCGAAATCTCAGGAGGGCCCGGTACAGATTTATTCCACGATTTCCATGGACGTGATGTCGACATCCCCACCACTTTAATCAAAATCCATCTTCACAAAAGCTCAGCGCTCAATCATCGCTGTCCGTGTTGCCTTCAGCCTGTCTTGGCTCCGCCCGCTCATCAGACCCAGGTTTTTCTTCCAGATCTTCGACCTGTTCCAGACGGATCGATTCGTAGCCTTTTCGTTTAGCTGCCAGTTCCCAATTAAAGGTGGCGTTGGATGTTCCCCCCATGAGCTCCTTCGCTTTGAAATAAGTTGCTGTCTGCTCAGCTACAAACACGCCCTGACAATCAGCGGTCAGAGTGATTTGCACTAAGGAGGGGTATTGGTCATTGATGGTGACGGTTTCCAGAAACACCGGATCTAAATAGATGATCGCCTCGCCGTCCTGGAGCTGTCCCTGCCCCCGATCGAAGTGATAGACCTCTGTAGACTCATCGGCATAGTGCAAGCGATAGCCATAGGTCTGGGTTTGCATCACGTCGCTGCATGTGCCTGATTTTGTGATATCCCCAACAACACTGAGGTTATCCTTAACATTTAGAATAGTATCATTAGGGTCATAGATCCCGATACCGTCTTCGGCCTGGAATGCAGTTCCAGCGATGAGATCATGTGCTTCGACATGGTCTGTGGCTATGACATCGTCACCGGCTATGACATCGTCACCGGCTATGACATCGTCACCAACAATACAATCGTTATCGGCTACCAGATCGTCGTCGGCCGCGATATCGCCCGCAGCATAGGAGGAAGATGGGGAGCCGGTTCTCATATACCCCCATGCATACACATTTCCGTTAACAGATAGCTTCTCCGCAGGAACGGATGTCCCGATGCCCACGTAGCTGTCGCTCCCTCGGACAAACAGGGCATATGTAGAAATGTCCGATTCCACGCGGAAATCAACGTCTACGCTGCCCTCATTGATGACAACTTCATCCTGAGTGGTCTCCTCGGCGGAAATCATCCACACATTACCGGCATACAGATCGATCTGGTCGCCTGTAAATTTGATGTACGTGTTTTCATCACCGTTGTGGAAGAGGTGCTCGTTAAATCCGGCATCGCCAGCGACATCGAGTTTATAGGTTGGACTCGTCGTCCCGATGCCCACGTTGCCGTCAGAAGCCACTTTCAGGCGGTTGGTGCCATTTGTTATCAAATTAAGACCATTATTGACCACCGTCCCGATAAACATGTCGCCGCCAGCCGCCTTTCTGATCCGGGCCTGGGTTGAGCCAGAAAACCTGAAATCCAATACATCCTGAGCACCAACTCCGTGCGGATTGTCTATGACGATGGCCGGGGACGTTGAGGAACTGTTGTCGTAATTCACCTCAAGCTTTGCTCCTGGGCTGGTGGTTCCGATGCCCACATTGCCATCACCCTTGGCATACAAGATATAATCTCCCGATGGATTCATGACTATCAAAGGGAAACTACTCGAGGTAGCATCATTAGCGATGAGAAGCAAACCTGCTGTGGGCGCAGGAGCAAAGGCTGGATTTCCTATCCGAACCGGACCAGGTGAATCCAGCTGAGCAGCAGGGTTCGTGGTTCCAACACCAACATTACCGTCGTTGTCCACATAGACCACATCCGTAGGACTCCCATCGGCGGCATCCAGGGAATGGCCATCTCCTGCCCCTCCTGTCGCCGCAGTGGTTTGTGTCGTCCCGTCTGGAAACTTAAAACCGTCGGTGGTGGAATGAATCACGCCGGTCACTTGCAGCTTCTCCCCAGGAGTGGTGGTCCCGATGCCCACGTTGCCGGCATCGTCCACATAGACGGCATTGGCCGGATCGCCATCGGCGGCGTCCAGGTGATCCAGATCATCCATGCTGATGAAATCGGCCGCCTGTTGCCCATCCAGCAGATCAGCATCCAGCCCGCTGCCGGCCCCATCGTTGTCCGCCGTCCAGGCCGTGCCGGCGATCTTGCCGGGATCGATGGCCGCGCCCGCTGCCACATCGTCATCGACGATCTCACCATCGGCGATCATGGCACTGGTCACGCTGTTAGGCTGATCCTCGTTCACCCAGCGAGCGTCCAGACCTGTCAGGGTTGCGCCCTCCAGCCGCTCGGCGTTATCGGCCAGCTCGGCCCGGTTACTGTAAGCCACACTCACCAAGGGCTTGCGGGGAGAGAGCACCTCGGCGCCCACCTCTGTCTGCAGCCACAACGTGGTGCCGTCGAACAGCCCTGCCGGAAAGACCGTCACACTGCCCAGAAGGACCTGGAACAGACCGTTGCTGACATCTACCGCCGGGTGGGCCTCAAACCACAGCTCGGCCCCTTTGGTCTCCGAGTCGAACAAACGAAAGGTCATCCCCAGTGTGGCGTTGACCGCTACCGAATCAGCGGCATCCACCAGATAGCCCTGGTAGTTCAACTGGCCGGGAACGGCCTTGGAGAAACTCACGCTGCGGATCTGACCATCGAGCTTGACGTTCTGCCGGGCCGCGTCGGCCGCCGCAAAGAAAAGACAGGTCAGGGCGACCAGGGCTACGACCATTGCCAGACCTCTGGCTCTCATGACACACCTCCTGTGAAGGTGAGGATTTTTAACCATCCAATTGTTGAATTAGCGTGACTCCTTTCGCTTACCTGTAACTGACCGGCAAGTCGCGCCCGAATCTTTGATCACCGTGGCAGCGTGAAGCTTACCTGGTCACATTCCGCCGGAAGTTCCCATTTCCCTTCTCGGCTGGCGCGGCCGGCGGGATCACAGACGCCGTCCCCGGAGGCCCACCCTGGATCATCCTTTCGCCCTTGCGCCTGTCCATGCCTGGAATCTCTGAGCGATCCCGCACCACCTGATAGTCCTCATATCCCTTGCGAATCCCCTGGACCAGATAGTCGAAAGCTCCGTCATGACCTGAGGCCTCGGCCACCACGATGCGGGACGGGCTCTTCTCCACCACGTAAAGCTGGAGCCACTGGCCGACTGGTGTGAGGTGAATGGTCAAATCGTCATTCGCCGTCACCTTGGCGAAATGGTCCGGCAGCTCTATGGTCGCCCGGCCACCCACCAGCCGTCCCGTTCCCCGCTGGTACGTGCCGGCCTCCGGCCCCTCCAAGCAGGCGTAGACGATGGCCTTGGAAGGATCGGTGGGATCCTCCTGGACGAAGCTCTTGGTGCCGGTTACCGTAAAATTTCCTGAAACATCGAGGTCGCCCCCAACATAAGTGTCATAGTTCAACCAAATCCATGCCTCAGAGCCGCTGATGTCGATGGCATCGCCGTAACCAGGAGAGAAAATGTAGAAAACCCCTGTCCCGGAGTTGTTCCCGATATCGTAGTCAGCCGAGTCGGCATCGAAGCAGATCTGGGCGTGATCATTCCAGGTGGTGCCCTCCTCGGTAAGCCACAGCTCGTAGTCGTTGATATCGCTGTAGATCTCCAGGCCGGCCTGGGGTGCAGAGAAACTCCCTAACATGCACCCGCCGTTTGAGTTTATGGTCAGCGCGCCATCCGGCGCACTGTAATCGACACAGAACGGCTCTGTGCCAAAGTCGCTGTCGAAGCTTATCCCTAAAAAACCTGTACTCACCGTGAACCAGTTGGAGTTCACGTTGTTGGAAAGATGGATCTGGGGCCAGTCGCCGTGCACGTGCAGTTGTCCCAGCGGGGTGGTCGTGCCAATGCCCAGGCTGTCTCTGATGTAGACGCCGCCGCCGAAAAACCCGGCGTATTCCGGGTGGCCCAGAACACCGAAGTTCCCGGTGTCGGTGTGCAGGCCGTAAACGCCACTGGCACCACTTCCCTTGGCCTCGCCATAGACAGCGTTGGAGCCGGTGGGAAGTCCCCTGCCGGCTTTTGGGCTGCTGCTGTATCCATAGACGCCGTAGCTGCCGCTGCCCAGGTAGCCGTAGTTGCCGCTGCCGTTGTTCTTCCCGTAAACACCGTAGCTGCTGCTGCCCAGGTAGCCGTAGTTGTCGCCGCCCACGTTCCGGCCGTAGACGCCGTAAGAAATTGTAGCTATTGTGGAATAGTTGCCGGTAGAACCCACAACATGGAGCTTGACGCTGGGGGTAGTTATGCCGATGCCCACATTTCCCGACACGGCGGAATACATATCGTTGCCCGATATCGTCCAATCAGCGTCCGGCGTCCCGGCAATGCCGGTGAGATGAGAGCCATCACCATAGTAAGTGGTGGCGTTCACCGACCCGTTTACATCTAGTTCAGTCAAAGGACTGGTGGTTCCAACGCCCACCTTTCCGGCATCGTCCACATAGACGGCATTGGCCGGATCGCCATCGGCGGCGTCCAGGTGATCCAGATCCGCTTTGGCGACGTACTTGTCCCCCAACGTCGTGGTCCCCTCATAGAGATCCGGAGATACTCCGGAGCGGCCAAAATCATTGGCCACACTTGTAAAATCGGCCGCCTGCTGCCCATCCAACTTGTCGGCGTCCAATCCGCTGCCGGCACCATCGTTGTCCGCCGTCCAGGCCGTGCCGGCGATCTTGCCGGGATCGATGGCCGCGCCCGCTGCCACATCGTCATCGACGATCTCACCATCGGTGATCATAGCGCTGGTCACGCTGCCGGGCTGATCCTCGTTCACCCAGCGAGCGTCCAGACCTATCAGGGTTGCGCCCCCCAGCCGCTCGGCGTTATCGGCCA
>DAOVRJ010000180.1 GCA_030628225.1 Candidatus Zixiibacteriota bacterium
AACGTTGCAATGCGGGCAGGTCATGACGAACCCGCACTCCTGGCATTTGATGCAGGTGGAAAAACCGCGGCGGTTCAGGAACAGAATGATCTGCTCTTTTTCCTCCAGCCGCCCGGCAATCTTCTCTCTTAAAATCCGCGAAAAGATCCCCCAGTTATCATCTTTCTTCTCCTGGCGCATGTCCACGATGTCCACTGTGGGGAGGGGCAAATCGTCGATCCTGTTTGGCAAAGAACAGTAGGTGAACTTCTTTCGCTGAACGTTGTGATAGGATTCCAGGGAAGGGGTGGCGCTGCCCAAAATGACAACGGCACCGGATAGTTTTCCCCTCATGATAGCTACATCCCGGGCATGATACCGGGGCTGGGCCTGGGACTGCTTGTAGGAATCCACGTGTTCCTCGTCTACAACGATGAGACCCACGTCCTTCAGGGGGGCAAACACGGCCGAGCGAGCGCCCACCACGATCTGGTAGTGTCCCGCTCTCATCCTCCGCCAGGCATCATATCGTTCGCCTGCGGAGAGACCGCTATGGAACACGGTCACCTTTTGGCCGAAGCGAGCCCGAAACCGGGAGACCGTCTGTGGCGTCAGGGAGATCTCCGGGACCAGAACGATAGCCCGTTGACCACCCTCCAGGGTTCGCCAGATGGCCTGTATGTAAACTTCTGTCTTGCCGCTGCCTGTCACCCCGTGGAGCAGGATGACCTGGAATTTGCCCCGCGCAACGGCTCTGTTCACCCTGTCCAGGGCGATTTGCTGATCCGCGTTTAGCCGGTGAGCTGACTCAGAACCCAGGGGTAAATCGACATAGGCTTCTCGCAATCTCTCCCGCTTGAACACCTCCACCAACCCCTTGTCCCGAAGACGACCAAGGGTCTCCCCGGAAATTCCCCTTTCTCGGGACAGATCTGCGGCCCGGGCAACCCCACCCATCTGCAAGAGTGCTTCCAGCCCGGCAGCCTGTTTGGGAGCTCGCTTTTGTAAACCCTCGGCGGCAGTTCTCACCTCCTCCGGCGATATCAACAGACGTGTTGCCTTCTCTGTACGCACCCCCACACGTGGTTTAGCCATTTCCATGCGCACCTGCAAGTGCCCGGCGCTCTGAAGTTGATGAAGGGCCGCGAACAATCCTTCCCTGCCCACCCGGCGGGCCAGGGCTGTGTCGCTGATCTCTCCCCGGCAGACGAGGGTTTTTACAATCTCCGCCTGTAGAGGGGAGGAACGTCGCAATTTCCGTGCCAAGGCCTCGGCATATGGCTCCCTGAGCCGGATCAGTTTTTTCCCCTTGCGCCGAAGCTCAGCAGGCAAAGCGGCCTTAAAAGCATCGCCCCAGGAGCAGAGATAATATTCCGAGATCCAGCGGGTCAGGGCCACCATATTGGCGTCGAAGAGGGGCTCGGGATCCAAGAGGTCCAGGATGTCCTTGACCTGCGAAACGGAACTTCTGCCCACCAGATCCACCACGATGCCGGTAGTCGTTCGTCGGCCCAGGGGCACCAGCACCCTGCTGCCCACCTTTACTGTGCCGCGCAACGACGGCGGCACAGAATAGGTAAATTCCTTGTCCGCTCCAAAGGGCAGGACGATCTGGGCGTAGAATTTGGGCATGGAGACTCCCCAGCGGCGATTTGCAGGAAAATGCTGTATCAGCTTAATAAAACAGAGGTTATGGTTAGGGAAAAACACGACCAAATACTGTCAGCGGAGATTGAAGACATCGTAACCGCGCACCCGGATCTCGCCCGGCTTGATCTGCGCCATAGCCGTCTTCCACAAATTCTCGGCCATCAATTTCTTCTTTTCGCTGTTGGTCAAGAAACCCAAAAAACTAAAACGCGGACCGGCGTTAAGCTCGGCCCGAGATGCCCCATTCTCTCCAGCTTTCAATATAGAGGACGTCCCAGCTCCAGTCAAGAAAATTTCTTTATCCAAGAATCATTCCATTTTTTTTAAAAAAAATACTTGCTTTTTTCATTTTTTGTTCATATTATTGTGCCGAACGCCAACGGAAGTCGCCTGGGGCCGATGGTTAGCCAGTTGGCGGCCCTGGCGACTCCGAGGTTGAAACTCGAAAAGGAGGCGATGCCCATCGAGAGGTAATCGTGCGAAGTTCCCTCCTCAGGTTGATTACGCTAAATAAAAAAGGGGGGGCGACATGCTTTTCTTATCCATCTTCACCTTTGATGCGGTGAACCGAGGGACTATCATCAAAAGACGCGCCTTGGATGGTGAGAAAGCCCCCGAGGGCGTCCAAGTGATCATGGAGGTGGTTGATCTAGCTAAAAATCGCGTTTTCCGCATCTCTGAGGTAACCGATCCCAGAGCCATCTTGGCTGCAAACATGGCCTGGAGCGATCTGGGAAAGATCGAGACCTTTCCGGTCATGGAAACCGCAGAGGTTCTGGAAACCATGCGGCGGATGAATGAGAAGGAACGTTGCCGTGAGAAGAACGTTCGCCCGCTGGAGTTCATCTCGCAACCTCAACTTTGAGGTTTTACAGATCCGCTGGGCTTTCCAGGCTATCCTCTGCGGTGGTCAACTCGATCGGATTTGATGGAAAAAGCGGGGCAGGCTGACAAACAGTCTGCCTCGCTTTGCATCTGTGGTCAATTTTTCGCTGAAACCCTCAGCACCCGGAAGTGGACTTCGATGAGGTGCCGGCAAACAGAAAAGAAAAAAATCTGTAAAAACTTAAAAAAAGGGCTTGACAAAAATCGGCCGATATGATAAAATGGAATTGTAAGGTGAGAAAACCATGTTTGTGGCTCGTGATCCGTTTTCGCAGAAAAGCCTTCCTATTGTCATAACCACGCCCCATGAAACGAACACGAGCTACCCGTTCCCTGTAAAGGGGGTGATGCCATCGAGGGGTATTTGTAAGAAGTTACCTCCGGCGCTCGATTGCGCTGCATCGGAAAAGGAGGACATATGCTTTTCCTAACCATCTTCACCTTTGATGCGGCAAACCGAGAGGCCATCGTCAAAAGGCGCGCTCTGGAGAAAGATACTGTCCCCAAGGGCGTCCAGGTACACATGGAGGTGGTCGATCTTAGTAAAAACCGGGTTTTCCGCATCTTCGAGGTGACAGACCCGAAGGCTATCCTGGAGTCTAACATGGCCTGGAGCGATCTGGCAGAAGTAGAGACCATTCCGGTCATGGAGATCTATGAGATGATGGAGGTCATTGAGCGGATCAATCGGCGGGAGCAGCTCGGCAAAGAGCTGAGCGATTCTCTGGAGTTGGCTTCTCTGATGTAAGAACTCCGAGATCCGCAGGTTCTACCAGGGATGCTCTGGAACTTTCAGGAAAGCCGTAGTAGCAAAGGGGCCAGGTTGAAAAACAGCCGGCCCCTTTTTGCATCTATACAAAATTGATCTTGAACAGCTTAAGATGGAAATCCCACAGCGCGTGCTAATCAGCGGAGAAAACAGTCATCTCCTTAGCATGCCACAATCTGTTTGCGGAACGAGAACGGCGAGAGTCCGGCAAGTTGACAAGATAGAAAAAAAGAGGACAGGGAACAACCTCTTCCTGCCCTCTTCGATCTTTCCATGAATTCAGATTGGCTTTAGCTCTTCTTCCGTCTCCGGGAGAATCTGCCGAAGACGCCTAAACCCAGCAAGCCACTGCCCAAGAGCATGAGAGTGCCCGGCTCGGGGACAGGAGCAAAAGTTTCCTGTCCAGCAGACAGCGGCTCAGGTGTGTAGATATACGGCAGATCAAAACTTTCCCGATGATCGTAAGCCTCCGCCAACCAATCTACCGCATCCCCATATGAGCTACTCGTCCGGAAAGCACCGCTGGCCAGGTTAAGAGAAGATTTGGTGCCGCTGAAATCTGTGGCCACCTCCCACAAGGCCAGATTTAAGTTCGCCCGTCCATATTTGTCCAAGCTGTGCCTATATGTGGTGTAAAGATAATTGACCATGCGGTACTGTTGGATCGCTGTGGCGTTAGAGGAGTAGTTAAAAAGCTTTCCATTGCCTAAAGCGATGTTGCCGGGTGCGTAATAATGAGCCTGCCACGTATCTCCGGAGCTCATGAAGGTCCGAGTATCAAAACAGAGTGACAGCCAAGGGTTTCCATCTACCTCAAAATTATAGAGGCCGGCATAGACATCCCTCCACTGGCCTATATAGACACGCTTTATTACCTGGTCATAGGCCCCCAGAAAATGGATGCCGACATAGGCAGAGGCAACTGTTGAAATAAGAAAAATAGTTGCCATTATACTCACAACCACGATAAGCTTCTTCATTTCAGCTCTCTCCTTTCTAAAGTAACTTCTTCTACCTGCCATTTCTCCTAAGTTTCAACTCCCTCTTTATTTTCCCTGCCTCGTTTCTATTTATGTAGGAGATGCAAAATCCGCGCCTAAAGATGAGATTTTGCCCAAAAAGATTTAATTATTCTCCTAAGACGCTGTTAGTCATATCGATATAATTTCACACTCAGGCGCTTTTTCAAAGCTGAGACCTTTCCCAATTTCTCAAAAATAGCCGAAAATGTAAACAATCCCGACATATAATCTGCTCTAGTTTTGGTTAACTCAAAACATAAAAGGGCATTAACTTAATAAAGGGAATTTTATCAACTATCCGACATCTCTCTGGCAAGCCGGAGCAAAGCTATACCTATCTTAAGTAATTGTACAGGGTTATGAATTTTGTGCCCGGTGTAATAAAAGCTGACACAACGGTTAAAACATTAGTATTTAAGACGTTAAATAGATTAGACCGGGGCGTGAGCTGGTGGGGATGCAGATGTGTTTGTGACCGGTGATACGTGAAAAGATAAAACAGATACTGGATTCTGGATACTGGATGCTGGATAAAGGCAAAGACAATGCAAAAATCGAGACTCGAGACTGGAGACTCGGGAAAGAAAGGCGAATCCTGGATTATAGTTCAGAGAGTTGGGATACCAGATGTTCGATACTGGTAAATAACTAATCCAGGAAAAAATAGAATCCAGTTTTCTCACCAGCATCTAGGATCAAGCTTGCTATATTGTAGAAAAGGGTAGTTGAGCCTGTAAAAAAAGGCTATACTCCTTCTGATTTGAATTTTTGATTAGCAGCTCATTGATTTTC
>DAOVRJ010000139.1 GCA_030628225.1 Candidatus Zixiibacteriota bacterium
ATCAGAGTGTAAATTTCAAATTGATCTTGTACTAACTATTTGTTCATCTTAGATCTGGAGAGTTTGACCCTCATTTTGCATTTTTCACTTTTCATTTTTCCTTTTGCAATGCGCCAATCTCAGAACGGCGGCACCGGCTCGCTATCGGTGGCTGCGCCGCCGATGCCGTTTTCCTTCACGTCAACCGGCCGCTCGCCTTCCTCCCCCACGAATATAAAAAAAGCCGCGAGCACCAAACCCGCGGCTTTTCCTTTGCATATGCGAGAGCACATCAGGATGTTTTCTCTTTATCCCCCTCGGATCCTTCCTCCTTGGGCTTCTCCTCCTCTGGCTCCTCTTTTTTCTCTTCCGCGGGAGGCGGCGCTTCCTCCTTCATCTCGGCGGCGGGAGGTTTTTCCTCTTTCTCTTCCGGCACACTCTCCTCCTCAAACTCCTGTTCCTCATCCTCCCGCTCCAGGAGATTCTCGTCGTCTTTTCTCTTTCTCAAGATAAGGTAAATGAGGGTCTGGCCGGCGGTCCAGGTGGACATGCCATACGAGACAACCAGCCCGAAGATAACGACCAAAAAGACACCCATGATGACCGCGGCCACCGACTCGGCCCCGTGAAACTCCACATGTGGCGGCCTATAGCGGGATATCAGAGCCAGCTCACTACACCCCCATCCATTGGACCACAGGGACCAGATGCCCAATTTGGTGGGCAGCCAGTCGATGGCTACCATGGCCATGTTGTGCAGCTTGGGTCCCATGGTCCACCCGCAGATCACATAAACCAATTTCAGTGCCCTATAGCTGAAAATGCCCAGGAAATACACGGCTGTGACGGTAATCCCTCCCAGGAGTCCGTTATAGATCACAAACCGCCAGGTCTGGCTCCAGATGCTGGAGAAAAATTGGATCATGGTCTCGAAGGAATCCTCCCGGGCGGTGGCCACGATGGCCGGACCCAGGATAATGCCCACACATAAGACAATGGCTAAAAAGACTAAAAAGAGGGCTACCCCGAAAATGGGGATGCTGAAGATGGCAAATCCCAGCTCTCCTATAAAGGGAATTTTGCCCAGCAGGCCGAGAATAATTCCGCATACAAGCAAAAAGATGACCACGGCGATGACCATGAGCGGCGAGAAGATAACTGCCTTCCAGTTCTTGCGCATGAATCCCAGGGCCTCACGGGAGGTGTAGAAGTCATCCCCCTTCAATTGCTGATAGGTCACCTTCGCTGCAGCCGTGCTGTACATCAGCCAAATAATGATCCAGAAGATGATCCCGGCCAGATACAGCACCCAGCCATACCAGGTCAATCCGCCGGCAATTATCGTGGGATACAGACGATAGGTGGCCCAGTTGGCTCCAAAGCCGATGCCGCTGACCACGAGAGCGATGTACGTGAGAACGGCGTACCCGACATAGCCGATAAGCAGACCCATAAATTGGAGCCCGATCTTCTTACCGCTGAAACCTAAGCGGGCGGCCCGGAAAATATCCCGGAAATCAAAATAGAGCTTGACCATCACGACCCCCTTTCAGTAGTGTGCTGTGATATGAGCTTTTTTACTAAGTAGACTCGAAACCCATTTTAATACATTTTAGGGTTGCTGTCAACAAAAAAATCTCAGATTGCTGTTAATAAAAATTTTTTCGGCTTCCCCGGAAAGGATCGTGGCCGAAAAAATTCGTTGACATTTGAGCATAAAATCATATTATCCTTTATCAGATCGATCATCCAACAACGGACAATAAGATCACACCAACCTCTTCGGGAAGGGAGTGCGCATGGCCGAGGCGAGAGATCGATGGCATAACAGAACAGGTTTTATCCTGGCTGCTGTCGGATCGGCAGTGGGGCTTGGAAATGTATGGCGATTTCCATATATCTGTTACAGAAACGGAGGTGGAGCCTTTCTCATCCCCTACTTCGTGGCTCTGTTGACCGCCGGGATCCCCCTTTTGATTCTGGAATTCGCCCTGGGTCACAAGATGCAGGCCGGCGCGCCGAAATCCTTCCAGCAGGTATCGGAAAAAACCGCCTGGCTGGGTTGGTGGGCCGTGTTCGTTGGTTTCTCCATCGTGGTCTATTACGCGGTGATCATGGCCTGGTGCTTCGGCTATCTGGTTTACTCCCTCAACCTGGCCTGGGGTACAAACGCAGAGTCCTTCTTCATGGATTCATTTCTGATGCGCTCCTCAGGTCCAGGCCTGCTGGGTTCCATTCGCTGGCCAGTGTTGGCGGGCCTGGCGGCAACCTGGCTCAGCATACTGTTGATCATCTCCAAGGGGGTCAAGAGCGTGGGCAAGGTGGTCCTGGTCACCGTCCCCCTGCCGATGCTGCTGCTGATCATCATGGTCATCAGAGGTGTCACATTGCCGGGTGCTGCCGAGGGTCTTCGCTACTATCTGACGCCCAACTTCGAGGTGCTCACCGACCCCTCGGTTTGGCTGGCCGCCTATGGCCAGATCTTCTTTACCCTGAGCATCGGGTTCGGAGTGATGATCGCCTATGCCAGCTATCTGCCCAAGAAAGCCGACATCGCCAACAACGCCTTTATCATCGGACTGGTCAATTGCGGCACCAGTTTCTTAGCCGGGTTCGCCGTGTTCGGCACCCTGGGTTATCTGGCCCAGACCATGGGAACCGGGGTGGACGATGTGGTCTCCGGAGGCCTGGAGCTGGCCTTCATCACCTACCCGACCATGATCAGACTGTTGCCCTTTGGGGCATCGATCTTCGGTGTCATCTTCTTCTTGATGCTGCTCACCCTGGGCATCGACTCCGCCTTTTCCCTGGTGGAGGCGGCCGTGGCCGGAGGTATGGATCGTTGGAAGGTCTCCCGGAAAACGGTAAACCTGATCACCTGCAGTCTGGCCTTTTGTGGGGGGCTTATCTTCTGTACCCGGGCAGGACTGCACTGGCTGGACATCGTCGACCACTTCCTGAACAACTTCGGACTGGCTCTGGTGGGGCTGGCCGAGTGTTTGGTCATCGGTTACGTGTTCGGCACCAAGCGGATGCGGGAATACATCAACTCCGTCTCGGAGATCAAGATCGGGGTCTGGTGGGACTGGCTGGTGAAGCTGGTCACTCCGCTGATCCTGGCCATCACCGTGATCATGAGCATCGTGGAGAGGCTGCGGGTTCCCTATGGAAATTATCCTCAGTGGGCGCTGGTCATCGGAGGATGGGGCGTGGCCCTGTTGGTCCTGGCCCTGGCCCTGCTGGCCAACAGGAGGTGGTTGCCTCTGGCAATCCTGTTGAGCGTCGCCGCACTGATCGGCCTGGGCTACCTGACATCCGGCGCGGTGGCCATGGCCGTCTTCGGCTGTGTCGCTCTCTACGGCGGATTGCTCCTCTGTCTGCGCCGGGCCTTGAAGAAAAAGGCCGAGGTCGAAGAGGGATGGGGAGAATAGATGAGAGTTCATGTTCGTTTAAAAAGATAGGACTCAAGGATCCAAGGATTCCAGGGTTCAAGGGAAAAGCCCTCCCATCTCCTGAGAGGGCCTTCCAAAATTAAAAAAGGGGCGAACGCCGTTCGCCCCTCCTCTATCTCACCAGCACCATCTTGATCGTCTTCCCAAACTCCCCCGCTCTCAGCCGGCAGAAGTACAAACCACTGGCCACCTCCCGACCTCTGGCATCTCGACCGTCCCAGAGGACTCCATACTCACCGGCTTTCTGATGAACATCCAGCAGAATCCGCAGCTCCTGTCCCAGGGTGTTGAAGATCTTCAGGGTGACGTGACCATCCTCGGGGATCTGATAGCGGATCTCGGTGCTGGCATTGAAGGGATTGGGGTAGTTCTGGTGGAGAGTGTAGGTCTTGGGCACAACCCCACTTGTCCGACACGGCTCTTCGATGGCAGTGCCGCCCACCGGGCCCACGTGAAAGTAGAAATTGGGCACATAGGGCGGGCCGGGGGGCACCAGATCCGCTGGCACCTTCAGATACTTCACCGGGTTCTCCGTCCAGGTTCCCTCCTGAGGGGAGGTCATGACCACCCCGCCAGCATCCTTGTCCTCCACGTAGATGATGTGCAGGGTGTCGTTGACCAGCAGAGTCTGCGAGGGATAATCTTCATCGAAACAATTGCCCGGTGTACAATTCGGGCTGGGGGTGTTGGTCAGGTTGGTGCCCTCCGACCAGTTCAATCCCCCATCGGTGGACACCGAGCAGTAGATCTCCCCATTGGCCCAACCATGGCTGGGATTCTCACCACCGGACGTATCACCCTGGGCACATCTCACGTAGACACAGTAAAGACATCCTGTCTCCGGATCCAGGCCCAAAGAAGGCCGGTCCACTGTACTCCGCCACGCCCCCGATCCTCGATATGCGTAAAACTCCGCATCCGGATCGCCCACATCGTACCAGCCGTCGGCCACTACGGTGAGGGTGTCGTGCTCCTCGCTCCAGTGCCAGATCATGGAGGCATCTCTGCTTGTGTTCACAATGAAAAAGCTGTCCGGCAGCACAGCCCTGCGGGCATCCTGCCAGAAGCCTCGGCTGGTGAAGGCCAGATGGGCATGATCATTCTGATCGTAGAGCAGGCTGACATCGCAGTAGGCTCTGAGTGTATCCCCATTGGCCCAGGTGGTATCGGGGTAATGGCAGGCATCCGCGAGGATAATATTAGTAATGTTTTGTTTGGCAGAAAAATCCCACGTGACCGCATCCTCCGACTCGACCAAATAGACATCGCTGGTCAGGGGTATAAACCACGACTGCCACCAGGGGGGATCCGGGGGAACATAAAACGATGTCTTCGTGTAGGCTATGCCGACCTTATGGGAGACAGGTGAGGCGGCTATGTCCGGAGAGATGGTCTGCAGGGTGTCAATCACTATCCATTCGCAAAAAAGACAACCCCTATCCTCAGATCGAGTATAGGCGATTCGTCCGCCCTCTAAGTGATCGTTATTCTCACAGGAAACGACATGGATGTAATTCTGATTGCATATTGTCAGCTTTGGCCAAATTACTTCGCCCCACGCAGGATTATCGATGGATGTTATCTGTAGACCAAATCCGTCCCAAAAGTCATAAGCGAACGCCGTTTGCAAGAGATCACCTTCATTTTGTTGCTGGTGAAAGGCAAGGGCTACATTCCCATCAAGGATATTTGAACAAGTTGAATATCCAGCACGATAGGCCATGTCAACCTGAAAGCCAATATCCGGCCACAAGAAACCAGTAGAGGGTCGGCAGTAATTGTAATAGACATGGCGATTCAAGGCCTCAGCCTCGAGACCGTTCATCCAGCAGAAAGTCATATTCCCCAACTTGTCCATGTAGGCTGTTCTGCCGACAGTACAGACGTGCTGATAGTCGTACCAGGTGGTGCCCAGGAGGAAGGTCTGGCCCAGGGGGGCGCCGGTTGGCTCGATGGGCGACATGGAGGGGATTGTTCTGGCAAGAGCGTTGCTGAAGAGAACTACTAGCAGCACGAGAAGGGTAAATACCGAAATCCTCATCAGGGCTCTCATTTTCTAACCCCCTTGAAGCGAGATTGAGGATTATTCCGACATAGCGGAATGAATTTCTACATTGCATTTTCATCTTACCGCAATATTGCCATCTTGTCAAGGGATTTTTTCGATGAGAGGCGGCTGTCGGTTTGCCGCGGTGCTGCCGCGCTTCGCAATGGCCTTTTGTATAAAAGGCCATTGCTTGTTCAAGTTTTTTTCGAACAACGAGATTGAACGAAAAAAAAGGTTCCCAAACTGAGTTTGGGAACCAGTGGGAAAAGCCTCTGGATTCCCGCTTGCGCGGGAATGACATAAAAAAAGACGGATCCTGGATCCTAGATGCTGGTAAGGGCGAGATTCGAGATTCATAGATCGTGGATCGGGAAAGGCAGAAACTTGAGACTAGAGACTGGTTGAGAGAAAAACCGATCCTTGATCCTCGATCCTGGATCCGGGTTAGTAATTCGTCTTAGCCCACAGTCTGGAAACCATCTGAGTGTCCAATTTGTCGCCTGCTCTTACCAGCATCCAGGATCTGTTTCTCCCAACTCTCCAAACTCCCTGAACTCTCTAAACTCGCTAAACTTTCTTTCCACGAACACGTGTTTTTTCTCTATCTCATCTCCCACCTCAAAACCACCACCACATCCAAACCCTCCTCCGGCCGCGATTGTACATCCACCGCAAACGGCCCCTGGTCAAACCGGTACAGGTGCGCGTCCACGTAGGCATCCACCATGCTCAGGAACTTGGCCCCGGCCAGGTACCACAGATAGGTGTTCCTCCTGTCTATCCGCCGGGAATAGCGCAGCCAGGCATCCTCCCGCTCCTGATCGCTTTTGGAAACGTCCTCATATTCCCGGTGGTCATCCTCCGCCCGCTGGTGCTCCACCACCGCCCCACCAATCAGCAGTCCCTCTATCGCGAAAACCAGACCGCTCTTGATGTGTTGCTCGTTGTAAAACTGCCCCCAGCCAGGCACCAGCCCGGACCGGATCATGGCCCAGGTGGGCGACTTGGTCTTGACCTGGACACTGGAAAGGGAATCCTGGGCCGCGTTCTGCAAAGAAAAACCGCCCACCGGCCCATCGATGGCCAAAGGGCGGCAAAAAACCGGAACGCTCCCCACCACTAAAAAGGAGACCAGAACCGCTGTGCCCAGCCAGTAGTTTCTCGATCTCAAAGGGATCTCCATGGCCCTCAGAAATTGCTGAACAGC
>DAOVRJ010000156.1 GCA_030628225.1 Candidatus Zixiibacteriota bacterium
TAAACCCTTCGGCCATCAGCCTCTCACAGGTCACCTCTTCACCGATTCTCTGACCGTAGGAAATCTCCACACCCAGTCGGCGGATCAAATCTACCTCGCGGTCTAACACGCTCAGCGGCAACCTATAGGCAGGAATGCCCCTGGCCAACACTCCCCCGGCCCGAGTGGTGGCCTCCAAAATCTTAACCTGGTAGCCCAACATGGCCAGCTCAGCAGCAGCAGCTAAACCCACTGGCCCTGCCCCCACCACGGCCACCTTGAGCCCCGGGGACCTGGCCACAGATGGCTCCACATGTAGGTGTTGGTAACCCTGCTCCCAGGCATATCGCTGCAGGCGACCGATCTTGATGGGATCAGAGAGCTCTGTATGGCTGCATGCCTCCTGGCAGAGGATCTCCACAGGACAGACCCGGGCACAGGTGCCCCCGAGAATGTTGGCCTCGAAAATGAGTTGCGCCGCCCCGGCGGTGTTCCCGCTCTTAAGCCTACGGATAAAACTGGCTACGTCGATACCCGCGGGACAAGCTTTGCTGCACGGGGCATCGTGACAGAACAGACAGCGCATCGCCTCCAAAACGGCCTGGTGCGGCAGATAGGTCCGTTGCTCATCTTGAAAATTCTTCGCCTTCTTCACCGATGGTCTCCCCTCATATTTCCCGTTTCCTTTTTCAAAATGGCCCGGCGCAAGATCTCTGGACCAATGGGCAATCTTCTCACCCTGATCCCGGTGGCATGATAGATGGCGTTGGCCACAGCGGCGGCCGTGGGGATGATGGGTTGCTCCCCCACCCCTTTTGCCCCAAAGGGCCCATCCTTGGAGACAGCCTCCACTATGATGACCTCCACCTGGGGGATGTCCAAAGAAGTGGGTATCGTGTAAGTGGCCAGATTGGGGGTTTGGATCTTACCGTTTTCAATGATGAAATCCTCCAGGAGAGCATAGCCCACTCCCTGAACCACTCCCCCCTCGACTTGACCGGAGACACCCTGGGGGTTGATGGCCTTGCCCACATCGTGAGCCGCCGTTACCCGCAGGACCTGAACCTGACCAGTGTCCAGATCCACCTCCACCTCGGCGAACTGTGTTCCGTACCCGTAAACGTAGTAAGCATTTCCCTGTCCCGTCTGCTCGTCGAAACTGCACGGAGGGGATACGAACCAGCCATCGGCGGCTAAATTGACGTTGCGCTGATAGCAGGCCTGAATTAGCTGGTCAAAGGAGAGCTTCTTCTCCCCGCCCAGAACCTGCTCATCCCGGAAAGTCACTTTCTCAGGACTGATCGCTAAAATCTCGGCGGCCAGCTCCTTTAATTTCTTCTTGATCTGCTGCAGAGCATCCAGGGTGGCATTTCCGCTGAACACGGTAGTTCTGGAAGCCACCGTGGGGCCACTGTCGGGAACCATACCGGTATCTGTGGGCAAAATCTTGATCCTCTCCAGAGGCAATCCCAGACTCTCAGCGACCATCTGAGCGATGACCGTCTGAGCTCCCTGGCCCATCTCCGTTCCCCCGATGGCCACGCTAACCGAGCCATCTTGATGAACCTGAACCGAAGCAGCCGACCCATCCAGAAACCACCCCTTGGCCCCCAAACTCACCCCGTAGAACATGGTGGAAACCCCTATGCCTCGCCGACGGGATGGACTCACGCGTCTGTTGGCGGCTCGTTTCAGTTCCCATCTGCAAGCCTTCATGCCCTTCAAAACGGTTTCTTCATAGCCAACGCTCTCCTCGAGAACCTGCCCTGTTGCCGTTTGAGAACCCAGTTTCAGGCCATTTCTCAGCCTGATCTGGATGGGATCCATATCCAGCTTGGCAGCA
This sequence comes from Candidatus Zixiibacteriota bacterium, assembly GCA_030628225.1. GTDB lineage: Bacteria > SM23-81 > SM23-81 > SM23-81 > SM23-81 > DAOVRJ01. The sequence goes on from DAOVRJ010000156.1 coordinate 1,823, forward strand.
AGTTCGTCTACCATGGACTCGTGAGCGAAAGTCACCTGCGGGGTACCGAAACCACGAAAAGCGCCGTTGGGCACGTTGTTGGTATAGACCCCGTAGGTATCCACTCGAACGTGAGGGATTTCATAGGGCCCGGTGGCATGCACGGTGCTGCGGTATAGCACCACGGGAGAGATGCTGGCGTAAGCGCCTATGTCGGCCAGAACGCGGATCTGAGCACAGAGGATCTTCCCCTCTCCGGTGGCGCCCATCTTATAGGTGATGGTCATGGGGTGACGTTTGCTGCTGCGGCGAAGGTCCTCCTCCCGAGAAAGGATCATGCAAACGGGTCGGTTGGTCTTATGGGCCAGCAGGGAGGCAAAAGCACAGATTTCCGAGGGTACATCCTCTTTCCCCCCAAACGCCCCCCCGGTGGTGGCCTGGATGACCCGAACTTTGCTCAGGGGCAGGCCCAGAACCCGGGCCACGCCCTTTTGTACGTAAAATGGGCACTGTATGGAAGCCAGGATATTCATGGAACCATCTTCCTGGGGGGTGACCAAGGTACCGATGGTTTCCAGATAGACGTGCTCCTGGCGCTGAGTCTGATAGATCCTCTCCAGGACGATCTCCGACTCTCCAAAACCCGCTTCAACATCGCCCTTGCGGATTTTCAGGTGGGTAAGGAGGTTGCCTTTTCTGTGAACCAGAGGACTATCTTCCTGCAGGGCTTCCTGAGGCGCGTAAACGCCGGGCAACGGCTCGTAGTCCACCTGAATGAGGTCCAGGGCCTTCTCGGCAGTGGGTTCCGAGCTGGCCGCCACCAGGGCCACACAATCCCCTACATGGCGAACTTTCTCCCGGGCTAACAGGGGCTGTTCCGGCAAGACCACTCCGATCTGATTCTCTCCGGGAATCCGCCGGGCTGTCAGCACGGCCCAAACACCGGGCAATTCCTCGGCCTGGCTGGTGTTAATGCCCTTGATCAGGGCGTGAGGATGGGGACTGAGCAACATCTTGCCATATAGCATGCCCTCAATCCCGACATCGGCCACATATTTTGCCCTGCCGGTCACTTTCGCCCGGCCATCGACCCTCCTGGCCGGTTGTCCGACGAGAGCTGACCTAAAGGTCTCAACCTGTCGGCCAGAGCTGGCACCCATCAGGCTCAAATTTCCTCCTGTGTAGAAATTTCCCATATCCGGAAGGTCCGCAGAACTGGCCATTCTGTGCGATAATCAGACCCCGGAGCATGGTGAGCTGAACTACCCCACGACCGGCAAGACCTTGATACGGGGAAAAATCGGTGTTCGTATGCAAGGTTTCGGCGGAGATGACAAACTCCGCCTCTGGGTCGAATATGACCACATCGGCGTCGCTGCCCACCTCCAGGGATCCCTTTGTGGGATAAAGCCCGAAGATCTTGGCCGGGTTGGTGGACATGGCTGCCACCAGTTGATTGGCCGTAAGGCGATCACTGGCCACCCCCTGGGAGAATATCAAGGGCAGAGATGTCTCTACTCCTGGCAACCCGCTGGGAACCTGGGCAAAACTCTCACCACCCTGGCGTTTCTGCTCTCTGGTGAACGGGCAATGGTCAGTGGAGATCACTGAGATAGTTCCCTGGGCTAATCCTCGCCAGAGGGCTTCCTGATCTTTGCGGCTGCGCAGGGGTGGCGTGGCGATGAAGTCTCTCCCCTCTGATCCCAAGTAGGCACCCTCATCCAAGAGAAGATACTGGGGGCAGGTCTCGGCCCACACGGCCACACCATCACTATGAGCATTCTGAACGGCTCTGAGGCCCTGCCTGGTTGTCAGATGAACGATGTACAGATTACCCCGGGCAAAATGAGAGATGGCTATGGCCCGGCGAATAGCCTCTTCCTCCACCTGGTTGGGCCGGCTCCGGGCGTGAAAGACAGGAGCGATCTTCCCCTGCTTCAGCAGTTGGTCGGTGAGATGCTCCAGGAGAGGTCCGTTTTCGGCGTGAACCAGAACCAAACCGCCGGCCTGGCCGACGCGTTTCAGAACGGCGTACATGGCTCCATCATCCACCATACGCCCGTCTCGCCGATAGGCCAGGAATAGCTTGAAGCTGGTCACACCTTTCTGAACCAAACGGGGAATCCCATCCAAAATCCCCTGGCCAATATCGATGATTTCGGCGTGAAGACCGTAATCCACGGCCACACGTCCATCGGCAGCACGCCGACGATCCCGGAGACATGCCTCCAGGGAGGCGCCCTGGCGATGGAGGCTGAAATCAATAATGGTGGTGACCCCCCCACAGGCGGCGGCTATGGTGCCGTTGGTGAAATCATCTGCGGAGACAGCCTTCTCCAGGGGCAGTTCCATGTGCGTGTGGGCGTCTATGATGCCGGGCAAAATCCACTTGCCCTCGGCATCTAGCACCTGAGCTGCTGATCCTTTCTGGTGAGAGCTCACCTGAGCGATACGACCGGCTTCGATGCCGATCTCTGCCCTGAAACTCCCCTTGGCGGTGACAACGAGGCCACCTCGAATCCACGTATCCACTGAATCATCTCCGAAAATATGGCCGATTCACAATGAGTATTTTCCTTTGGTCTATTAAAGAGAGAGCTTGGTCCGAATTTCCTCACCCTTGAAGATCTCAGCATGCCGGGCCAACATCACATCATCACACGAAGACCCTGTCTGGAACAGCGCTGGCGTCAAAGAACACCTTTGTGGAACTGGAAAAAGGTGTCTGGCTCATGCAGACCGAAACGAACGGAGCACATCCGGCACGACATGGCCAGAAAAAAGCTATGGAGCTCTTTTTCAAGCGTCTATAAAGAATTCAAACGGAATCTATAATACAAAAAGAAACCGCTCCCGTCAACTATTTTCTGGCTCTCCGGGTGAGCTCTCCCCACCAGATCCGGCCCGGCAAAGGATGACAGAATATCTTGACAAACGTCAAATATTTTATTATATAAAAGTCCATGTATTATACATGCTAATGTTTTTAATCGATTTTTGATCACCGAAAAAAAACAACTGTGAGATTTTCCATATCCTTCAAGCCGAGGGCAACTGCAGCACTGCTTGCCAGTGAAGTAGGCGAATCGCAAAAAACACCGGGCAGCGGCACCGAGATATGGCTTCCTTTCCTACGGGCAGAAGGGATAAGGGATGAGCAAAATTCGAGTTTTCTTGGCCGACGATCATACCATCGTGCGCCAGGGACTCAAGTGTTTGTTGCAGAAAGAGGACGGGATTGAGGTTGTGGGAGAGGCCGAGAACGGCCATCAATTGCTGAAACAGGCCAGCAAGACGAACCCAGACGTCATCCTGGTAGATATCTCCATGCCCGTTTTGGGAGGATTGGAGGCAACCCAGCAGCTTAAAAAAACACTCCCTCATTCCAAGATCCTGATCCTTACCATGCACACTAATGAGGAGTATGTGTACGAGACCTTCAAGCTGGGAGCGTCAGGCTATTTGGTTAAAAACGCAACGGCTCAAGATATCATCTCGGCAATAAAAGCGGTTTACCGAGGCGAAACCTACATCAGTCCAGCCGTCTCAGGGAGAGTTGTCCGGGGGTTCGTACGAGGCAGCCGCTCATCTCCTAAACCATCCTTTCCCGATAAACTTACCTTCCGCGAACGACAGATCCTCAAGCTCATCGCCGAGGGATGGGCCAGCAACAAGATCGCTGAGCATCTGCACATCAGCACCCGTACCGTGGAAACACACCGCACCAACATCATGCAGAAGCTGAGGCTCCACAAGGTGGCCGATCTGGTAAAATACGCCATCCGTCGGGGATTGGTACAGGTAGAACCCTAATACATTCAGTTCCGCTGAGAGGAAAAAATACGAAGCTATGGTTTTTATTTATTCTAGAAATACGTAGTTTTTTTTGCTAAAATACGTATTTCCGTCTATTGACCTTTTTTCAGGAATATATTATACTTTATTGTAGTTCTGAGTGAACTCCAGTTGGTTGCCTGAAAATTCCTGAAAGGAGGTTAGATCATGGCGGACAAATTCGATTTGGGTCGCAAAATCCACCGTTTGAGAAAAGAGAAGCTTCTCACCTTGAAGCAGCTTTCCGAGATTTCTAACGTGACGGCCACTCATATCTCGGAGTTAGAACGAGGCCTGGCCTCACCAACCATCAATACCCTATATAGAATCTCCCAGGCTTTGAGAAAACCGGCCTCTTATTTTCTACCTACCGA
>DAOVRJ010000287.1 GCA_030628225.1 Candidatus Zixiibacteriota bacterium
CGAGATTCGAGACTCGTTAAAAGAAAAAACCGATCCTGGATCCTGGATAAATCTCAAACCTCAAACTCCAATATTTGCTGGATGGAAAAACAGGTGGCCGTGATCCTGGACGGTGGCGAACACCGCAAGCTGGAAGCTGTGTTGAGGTTGTGGATGCTGGTTTGGAAACTGGGCGCCGGGCATGGTGGCCCGTCCGGTCGCTATGGTAGCGACTCTTTGCCTGCACCACAAAATCTCTTGACAATCACCTCTCTGAATGCTAACATAACAGATTGAGGAAGTTGTTCCGTCTGATCCTGAAAAGCATGCCCTACCATATCACAGACAAGGGGAGAATATGAGCAAACCAACTATTTCGCACGGAGCCATCTTTCTTCTTCTGGCCAGTCTGTTGTGCTTCGGCCGGGCTCAGGCCCGGACCTGGTATGTCAAAGCCGATGGCAGCGGCGATGCCACCGCCATCCAATCGGCAATTTACCTGGCCGAGAGCGGGGACACCATCCTGGTAGCGGCCGGTCGATACAGCGGAATCGACAACAGGAACATAGACTACATGGAAAAAAGCCTGGTGGTCCGGTCTGAAAGCGGTCCCCGGGTTACCATCGTAGACTGCACAGGAGAGGGCCGGGGCTTCAGTTTCTATAACGGGGAAACCAGTGTCGCCAAGTTGGAGGGATTTACCATAGTAAACGGCTATGTCACCGGGGGCAATGGGGGTGGAATTGACTGCAGCAGTAATTCCTCGCCCACCATCTCCGGCTGTATTCTGCGCAACAATCGCGCCGATGGCTATGGCGGCGGGATATGCTGCAGCTCCGGTTCCTCGCCTGTCATCTCGAACTGCGCCGTAATCAGAAATCGCGCCTCGTACGGGGGGGGGCATTTACTGTCAGCAGAATGCTTCCCCCCAGATCACCAATTGTGTTGTCGTTGGGGATAGTGCCTGGAGTGGTGGGGACATCGCCCTCATCGGTGGGCAGCCGGTCCTCACCGGCTGTGTCATCGTCCGCAACAAAGCTTTCTTCGGAGCCGGGATCACCTGCAGTGGTTTTTCTCCTCAGACCGTGATCACAAGATGTGTTATCGTCAGCAATCGAGCCGTGCTTAACGGTGGGGGCATAAATTGCAATAATGCTGCACCCACCATTAACGGTGCTGTCCCAGCCGACAGGAACAGCATTTACCACAACCAGGCCGGCCAGGGGGGGATGAACCTGCGAACCAATACTCCCCTGACCAATGCTCAGTATAACTTCTGGGGGCGGGTGAACCAGACCTCGGAGGACTCCCTTTCCATCCTGGAGGGAATAGAAATTATGGGAGGGGGTGTATCCGTCAACTGGTGGCCAATGAGCACGGAGCCGCAGACCGTTGTACACAAGGTCAGGGCCGCGACAGACACCCTCTATTTCCCGGAGCTGACCATCTCCTTCGACCATCTCACCCTCGATCTCTCCGGCGACTCGACCATATCCGTGACCGCCTGGCCCGACTCCATGCCCCCGGATGTAGTCGGTGGACAGCCGGTGGAGAAGTGGTTTTACCTCACGCCCGGATCGGCCATGGGTAGTTTTTCCGCCAATCTGACTCTGGATTACACCCAGGCGGAGCTGGATTCATCGGACATCACCGATGAGGGGGCCATCTATTGCGCCCGCCGCTCCTATGGCCAGTGGAGCTCCTATCCCAGCACGGCAGACCCCGAGGAGAATTGGGTGAGATGCGCCACCGACGAGTTCTCCATCTGGGCCATAGGCGGCCCCGGTGGTTCGTTGACCGCCGTCCCCGGTGCTGAGGAGGTTTTTGACGGGCCGGGAGACTTTCGGCTGTCCCAGAATTATCCGAACCCATTTAACGCTTGCACGACCATCCCCTTTTGCCTGCCGGCAGAGTATTGCGTTTCTCTGAAGATATTTAACGTCTGCGGACAGCAGGTGAAAAGTCTGTTGGATGGCCAGCTGCCTGCCGGGAAACATGCGGTTACCTGGGATGGCACCGATTCCCGGGGGCGAAAGGTGGGATCGGGCTTCTATTTCTGTCGTCTGCAGATGGGGAGTTTCCGGCAGACCGGCAAGCTGATGCTGCTGAGATAAACCCCGTCCCCATCGGTCACCTCAAACCTAGAGGAGGCGCATCATGGCTACTTACGTCATTCTGTGCCGCGTTTCCCCCAAGGCCTTCAGCAAACCCGAGGAATTTCGGGAGTTGGCTCGGAAGGTCGGGGAGGAAATTCGCAGCCAGTGTCCGCAAGTCATCTGGAAGGGAAGCTATGGTCTGTTTGGCCGCTTCGATGTCCTGGACATCGTGGAGGCCGACGACCCCAAACAGGTGGCCAAGGCCGCGGCCATCATACGGGCCTACGGGCATTCTTCCACCGAGATCATGCCAGCTATCCCCTGGAAGGAGTTTTTGGAGTCCATATGAGGCTGGTGATGCGTGTTGTTCGATCCGCGGGGGCGAGGTTATCTCGCCCCTGTTTTGTTTGGAAAGTTGAGCGAGTTAAGAGAGTTAAGAGAGTTTAGCGAGTTAAGAGAGTTAGGAGAGTTGAGAGAGTTGAAAAAGTTGGGAACTCGGAGCCGGGAGCTCGGAGCATCTTGAACTCGGAGCTCCGCGCTTGGTGGGGTGGAAGGGTTAGGAGGGGGAGGTTTCCCCCTCGCTGCAGCCAGCGTGCCCTGGGGCCACTGTAGGATACCTCCGCCGGGAACTCTCAGTAATAGTGAACGACTCAATTAAAAGGGATACCAGTATACCCTCTGATGTGGCCCCCAATGCAAAATGAAAAATGCAGAGTGTAAATTTCAAATTGATCTTGCACCGACTACTTGTTCATCTTGGATCTTGAGGGTTTGACTCTC
>DAOVRJ010000091.1 GCA_030628225.1 Candidatus Zixiibacteriota bacterium
ATGCAGAAGTGCCCTGTCTCCGTCTGCCACCAGGTATCCATGATCGGGCAGCGCCGCTCACCGATGTGCTCGTAATACCACATCCAGGCCTCGGGATTGATCGGCTCGCCTACGGATCCCAGGATCCTCAGGGACTTGAGACTGCACTTCCGCGGATGCTCTTCTCCCAGCTTCATATGAGCCCGGATGGCTGTGGGAGAGGTGTACAGTACGGTCACACCGTGCTTCTCAACAATCTGCCACCATCTCTCTGGATCCGGAAAGGCAGGTGCCCCCTCATAGATGATCGAGGTGGTTCCCAGAATTAATGGAGCATAAACGATATAACTGTGTCCGGTCACCCAACCGATATCCGCGGCACACCACCAGACATCATCATCCTTGAGATCAAAAACCCACTTCAGGGTTTGGGTTATTCCCACCGCATAACCTCCATGGGCATGCAGTATTCCCTTCGGTTTTCCGGTGGTTCCGGAGGTATATAAGATGTATAGCAGGTCGTTGGCATCCAGCTTCTCCGTTTCGCACTCTGCGGGCTGGTCCTTGGTAATCTCATGCCACCAGTGATCTCGCCCTTCGGTCCAGGGCACATCGTCCCCGGTACGCTTATAGCAGATAACATGTTTGACCGATGGGGCTCCTTCAACGGCAACATCCGTCTGCTCCTTCAGCCCGACCTTGCTGCCACGCCGATAGAAGAAGTCACAGGTGATGGCCACTTTCGACTCACAGTCATGCAATCTCTCCCCGAAGGCCGTAGGGCTGAAACCCGAGAAGACCACAGAGTGGATGGCGCCTATTTTCGCGCAGGCCAGCATGGCCACGGGGAGCTCTACGATCATGGGCAAATAGATCCCTACCCTGTCTCCCTTTTGAACCCCCAAACTTTTCAGCGCATTGGCCAGCTTGTTCACCTCGGTGTATAGTTCGGCATAGGTCCATTTCTTGATATCGCCTGGCTCTCCTTCGAAGATAAAGGCAATCTTATCTTTGGTGGCTGTCTTCATGTGTTTGTCCAGGGCGTCATTGACGATATTGTACTTTCCACCCACAAACCACTTGGCCCAAGGTGCGTCCCACTCCAGGACCTTGTCGTAGGGCTCGTAGAATTCCAACAGCTCTTTTGCCATCTCTCCCCAGAACCACTCAAGGTCCTGGCTCCTGGCCAACAGGTCATCCAGATCCTTTATGCCGTGGGCGTCCATCCATTTCTTCACATTGGTTTGATTGACGAAATCTTCTGTTGGCTTGAAGACTCTCTTCTCGGTCAACAAGACACTGATGTCTTTCTTTTCCTCGGCCATATTTCCCTCCTCTACGTGCTTAATCAACAACGATAACTGAATCGAATTTCATCCGCCATTTTTTTAAAACTATGCCCTCCTTTGCTTCTATATGGTTGCTCAAGTTCGAGAAAAAAACAGTCTTCGGTTTACGCATAATCCCACAATAAATATAGCACTGCGAGTTTTACAAAGTCTCTGCTATATTGAATGAGAACATAACATCAGTGCGCTGAGATGTCAAGAACTAAAATCCTGGAAGGGTCAAATTTCCCTTGACATCTCCACCCTCACCGATATATTTTCAAGCAAGGGTTATTGCTCATTGTGCCGGAGTGGTGAAATTGGTAGACGCAGGGGACTCAAAATCCCCCGAGCCTCGGCTCGTGTCGGTTCGATTCCGACCTCCGGCATTTGCCCTTCCTTCCATTTTTTGGGGATAAAAAACGCCGCAGGATCATTGCGATCCTCGGCGCTTTTATGTTTTCACGATCCTCTATAACCGAATCCCCAACCCCACCACGATGCTCTGCAATCGGCTTTTGGCATCGAAATTCGTTACGTTTTTAAGCTGTCGTGCATCGGCTGTCGTGCTGATGATCGTCCCCTGGCCAACCTATTCGACCTCCAATTTCCGATCACCGATCTCCGTAACGCACCTTGAGGACCGATAACCGACTCACGACGAACGAAAAAAGAGGCGGCACCCGGACTCGAACCGGGGATGGAGGTTTTGCAGACCTCTGCCTTAGCCTCTTGGCTATGCCGCCACAAAAAGATGGAGCGGGAAACGGGACTTGAACCCGCGACAGCCACCTTGGCAAGGTGGTGCTCTACCAGCTGAGCTATTCCCGCCCTTATTTACATGCAAATTTGCTTTGATAAAAATATACTGGAATTTTCCTCATGTCAAGACATTTTTGTCATCAATCCGCTGATATTGTCAGCCGGATGTGATTAGAGTAAATCCAGGCATGCTTTCCCCGGAATGCCTCTACTCGGTAGACGCCGGGAAGATCTGTGCGATGAAACATCTCTTTGCCGAAAACCTCGGCTATTCGCCGGCCATCTTTTACCAGATATATCTGGCAATCCACCGGGACCCACGCCCGCAGATCAACACCCTCACGGCACACGATGGATCGGCCTATCTCCGCCCATCTATCCTTGTTCTCGGCCCAGAAGCGAAAAGTCTTTGCCTCTCCCCAGCGGTAGTTGGATATGAACAGGTTGCCTGAACGTAGCGCATCGTAGACGGCTCTTCTATCCTTCTGCACATCCTGTATCAGGGGCTGGGCCAATAAAAGGTGAGTGCGAATGGATTGAAATTGGATCTTATAAGGAAAAATGACGATGGTAAAAGGGCCCAGCCGATACGGATAGGCATGAACATCGATGGCCCCGATGCCCACCACCTTCCGCTGGGAGCTGAGCTGGTCCCACCTTTGCAAGGTAACGTCCGTGGGCCCCTTTAGAAGTTTGCGTGGCGAAAGGATCATCTTCAAACGATTAGCCCTGGTCAGACCCTCCATCCATTCCGACATGTGGTTCCAGATTTCGATACCATCGAACTCATCGACCTCCCAGTGAGTCCAGGGATAAGGAGGATACTTATCGAAGGCATGGCGTATTTCATCTGGGTGGGCGATAAAACCCAGGCCTTTCCTCTGATGTATCTGCCGAACATATTCAGGGGCAGTTAGATCCCGGGCCAGCACCTTGTCTATGTCAAAAGCCAGATAGTGGTTCATATTCTCCGGGTCGTTGATCTCATAGCCGATGAGAACCAGCACCCTATCATGCCACCCCTCGTGACCATCGTATAGAGGCTGCAGAGTCATGTGATCGGCGAAGAGAAGAAAATCCAAGTTCACAGACTGGGCAATGCGCGCGATCTCCGGTATCGATTTGGATCCATCGGAGTAATCGGAGTGAATATGAATAGCGCCCACATATTCTTCCATGTTTACTTCCCGCCCTATGCCCTTGGGTGTGCCTGTTTGTAAACCTCGCGCAGCCTCTCCACCGTCACGTGGGTGTAGATCTGGGTAGAAGAGAGACTGGCATGTCCCAGCAGCTCCTTCACGGCCCGCAGATCAGCTCCGGCGTCAAGCATGTGGGTGGCGAAGCTGTGTCGCAGAACGTGCGGACTGAGATGCGCTTCCTCGGAGACCTGCTGAAGATAACCAGTCACTATACGGCGCACACTACGGCCCGAGATTCGCTCTCCTCGGTAATTGAGAAACACGGCCGGCCTGGAGCTCACGCGGCCTTTTCCCATCAATTCTTTCCGACGGGACAGATAGACCCGCAATGACTCTACGGCTTTGCTTCCCAGAGGTACAATGCGCTCCTTTTTACCCTTTCCGCGAACCTTTATCACCTCTCCCACAAGATCCAGGACCGAAAGATTAAGCCCCACCAATTCCATCAGCCGGATACCCGTGCCATACAACATCTCTAAAATAGCCCAATCTCGCAGCCCCAACACCGTTTGCCGGTCCGGGAGATCCATCACCTTAGCGGCCTGGGCAACATCCAGGAAAGTGGGCAGCTTCTTTTCCCAGCGCATGGGCATCAAATGAGTGGCCGGATTGTATTCCAAGAGACCTCGCTGACAGGCATATCGGCAGAAAGAACGAATGGCGGTGAGCTTGCGCAGGATAGATCTGCTATTATAATCCTCCAGATGAAGGGCTCCCAGGAAGTGGCGTATAGCCAACCTATTGATCTCGCGGACGGAGACTTTTTGCTGACCCAGCTGCTGCCGGAGAAATTCTCCAAATTGAGCTAAGTCGCTGTTATAGGCCTTAACTGTGTTTTCCGAGTAGTTTCTCTCCAGGCCCAGAGAGATCAGAAATTCCTTGATAGTCTTTTCCACAGCACACACTTTAAATGATTCCTTCTTCCTCTGTCCAACTGGAGAGGTCCTCCAGGGATCGTCGGACCAGCCTTTCGTTCCTCTGTTGCCGGTTCCTAGGAGAATAATCCAGAGGAGGTAAAAGGCCAAAATTGACGTTCATGGGTTGAAAATTATCCGGCTTTGCCCCGGCTATGTAACGGCACAGCGATCCCACCGCTGTTGTAGCGGGAAAAACAACGGGATCCTGTCCGGCAAGTACCCGGGCCAGATTCAACCCGGCCACCATCCCGGTGGCCACCGATTCCATATAGCCCTCGCCTCCCGTTATCTGGCCGGCCACGAACATCTTCTCCTGGCCGCGAACCTGCATTGTGGATCGCAGGACACGCGGGGCGCAGAGAAATGTGTTCCGGTGAACGCTTCCATAGCGAAGCAACTCGGCTCGCTCCAGGCCTGGAATGAGTCGAAAAACCCTTTTTTGCTCCCCTCTGCGCAGCCTGGTTTGGAATCCCACCATATTGTAGATACTGGCTTCGGTGTTGTCCTGACGCAGTTGCACGACAGCGTATGGCCGCCTTCCTGTTCGTGGGTCCGTCAAGCCCACCGCTCTCATAGCTCCAAAGAGCAACGTTTTGGGTCCCCTTTTGGCCAACTCCTCGACCGGAAGACAGCTTTCAAAAAAAAGTCCCTTCTCGAAAGAATGCAGCGGCAAGACCTCGGCAGCCAATAGCTGTTCATAAAAGGTATGGTAATCGGACTCGTTTAGCGGGCAGTTCAGGTAGGCGGGCTCGCCCTTTTGATAACGAGAGCCAAGGAAGATCTTCTGGTGATTCAGGCTGTCGGCGGAAATAAGGGGAGCAATGGCATCGTAAAAAAAAAGCGTTCCATCGCCAAAAAAGTTCTGGATGGCCAAGGAAAGCTCATGGGAGGTCAAAGGACCGCTAGCCAGCACCAGGGGCTTCCCCTGGGGAATATCTTTGATCTCATCCCTGACCAACCGGATGCGCGGGTGCTTGCTGATCACATCGGTGATTCGGGCGGCGAAACGTTGGCGGTCAACAGCCAGCGCAGAACCAGCGGGAACGGCCATTTCCTCGGCCACCCGAAGGATAAGAGAGCCAAGATGGCGCAGCTCTCTCTTCAAAAGACCGCTGGCCGTTGTGGGCAAGTCTGACTTCAGTGAATTGCTGCATACCAGTTCCGCCAGCCATCCGGTCTGATGAGCTGGCGTTTGGGTGTTGGGGCGCATCTCAAAGAGCTCTAGGGAAACTCCTCTCTCGGCCATCTGCCATGCTGCCTCACATCCGGCCAAACCTCCGCCTATAATCATAGTACCAGACACGATCATCGGGAAGAGAAGATCACGATCCCCCCTCCACCTCCTCAGGGCTCACCTCCTGCTTGCAAGCCAGACAACGATAAAAATTCCCTCTGGCTTTGCTCTGCTTCTCCACCAGAGGTTTGGCTCCACAGAACGGGCAGGGCAGATCCACAGGCTTGTCCCAACTGGCAAAATTGCACTTGGGATACTCGCTGCACCCAAAAAACAACCTGCCCGATTTCGTCTTCCGCTCTACCAGATTCCCCGGGCAACCCTCCCGGGGGCAGCTAACTCCGATACTGAGTGGTCTGGTATTCCGGCAGATAGGATACTTGGAGCAGGCCAGAAAACGTCCAAAGCGACCCGTCTTAATCACCATGGGAGAGCTGCATTTCTCACAGATCTCGTCGGTGACCTCTTGAGCTTCCTCTCCGGGAAGTGGTTTTGTGTTCCGACAGTTGGGAAAGCTCGAACACGCCAAAAACTGACCATTGCGTCCCCATTTGACAACCATTTTCCCGCCACACTTCTCGCACACCTCATCGGTAGGCTGCTGCAGGGCACTCTTCAAATCGGCCTTCCTCTTATTGGCCTCCTCCAGAACTTTGCTGAAAGGCCCGTAAAAATCATCCAGCACCTCAACCCAACGGTATTCCCCCGTTCCCACTCGGTCCAGCTCCTCCTCCATCTTGGCTGTGAATTTCACCCCGAAAATATCTGGAAAATTCTCCACCAACAGCTTGTTGACCGTTCTACCCAAGCTGGTAGGCTTCAGCCGCCTCTGCTCCGTGCGGATGTAGTTGCGCGTCTTTATGGTGGTGATGATCTGAGCGTAGGTGCTGGGCCGCCCGATACCCTCTGTCTCCAGGGCTCTGACCAGAGTAGCCTCGGTGTATCGCGGGGGCGGCTTGGTGAAGTGCTGCCGGGGAGTCAGTGACAACAGCTGGAGCAGCTGACCCTCCTCCAGAGGCGGCAGGGATCCCTCCTCTTTAGCCTCCTCCCCTACCGGTTGAGATTCCCTGTATACTAAGAGATAGCCGTCGAAGAGAGGAACAGAACCTGAGGCTCTGAAGACATGACCATCTGTCTTCACCTGCACCTTGGTGACATCGAACAGGGCCGATGTCATTTGAGATGCCACGAACCGTTTCCAGATGAGCTCATAGAGACGATATTGATCCTTGTCCAGATAGGATTTCAGATCCTTGGGCAATCGGGATACCGAGGTGGGACGGATGGCCTCATGGGCTTCCTGGGCACCGCGTTTAGACTTATAACTGCGGGGTTGGGAGGGCAGATATTTTTCCCCAAACCGTGTCTCGATGAACCGGCGGACCTCCCCCAGTGCCTCCTGAGCCACTCTGGGGGCATCGGTTCTCATATAGGTGATCAGGCCCATAGGGCTCTTCTGTCCGATATCCATTCCCTCGTAAAGCTGCTGGGCCACCCGCATAGTCCTATGCACATTGAAACGCAGAGCCCGGGCGGCATCTTGCTGGAGGCTGCTGGTAATGAATGGCGGCAATGGGTTCCTTCTCTGCTGTTTACGATCCACACCAGCCACGGTGAATGGCTTACTTTTAAGCATTTCCACTATGTGTCCGGCCTGTTTCTGGTCTGACACAACAGCCTTCTTACCATCGATAGTGGCCAGAAGAGCGACGAAAGCCTCTCCCTCTTTCCCCTGGAGATTGGCAGCTATGCTCCAGTACTCCTGGGTAACGAACTTCTCGATGAGTTCCTCCCGCTCGCTGATCAAACGCAAGGCCACCGATTGAACCCGGCCGGCACTCAATCCTCTGTACATGGTTCGCCATAGAAATGGGCTCACTTTATAGCCCACCAGACGGTCCATGATCCGCCGGGCCTGCTGAGCATTAACCAGATCCATGTTGATGGAACGAGGCTCCTGAACGGCAGTGCAGATGGCCTTTTTGGTGATCTCATTGAACAGGATGCGATGAATTTTCTTTACATCCACAGCCAGTTCCTGGGCCACATGCCAGGCAATAGCCTCCCCCTCCCGATCCGGGTCGGGAGCGAGATAAATGGCATCCGCTTTCCTGGCGGATGTTCTCAATTCCTTGATCACCTTGCCCTTGCCCTTTATAACCGTGTAGTGCGGACGAAACTCATCATCAACATCGACACCCAGGTCCTTCTGAGGCAAATCTTTGATGTGTCCCATGCAAGCTTTAACCTCATAGCCTTGTCCCAGAAACTTCTTGATGGTGCGAGCTTTAGCCGGTGATTCAACTATGACCAGATAATTCGCCATCTCTTCCTTAATCCATCGTCAGAGTTATTCTTCCTCTCTTTGGAAATGGAGCTTGCCCTGGACCAACTCATTCAAGGCGATAACGGTAACCTTTACCTTTTTCTCCTTCTCCATTTGCTCATCCTCAACCTCACCCTCAAGTTCCTGTTTCTTCTTTTCCAATACATTAAGCTGCCGTGCCCGCAGAGCTGCGACAACAACTGCCTCATATTTATTCCTCGCCTTCCCCTCCAGCTCCTCAGCGGTCACATAATCCATAGACCGTACCTCCTATTAAGAAATCATCTCGCTGATTATCCCGGCGTTTCAATCCGGCTCACTCTGCATAACTCGGCTTCTATGATGGCCTGCACCTGGCTCACCGCAGAATCCAACTTGTCATTGACAACAACATAATCGTACTGTGGCCAGTATTCCATCTCAGCCCTGGCATTTTCTAAGCGAGTCCGGATGATCTCCTCGTCGTCAGTCTTTCTTCCCCTGAGCCTCCTCTCCAGCACCTCTATGTTGGGCGGCAAGACAAACACCAATACGCTCTGAGGATAGGCTTTCTTGATCTGTAGCCCACCCTGAACGTCCAGATCAAAGAGCGCTATCTGACGTTCATACAATATGTTATCGACGTACTTCTTAAGCGTGCCGTAATAGTAGCCATGCACCTGAGCCCATTCGGCAAATTCTCTCTCCCGGACGCGACGGCGAAATTCCTCGGGGGAAACAAAATTGTAATGCTGGCCGTCCGCCTCCCCTTTTCTGCTTGGTCTTGTGGTCACGGAGACAGAATACCGATAAGAGACATTTTGCCTTCTTAACCGTTCACAGATTGTGGTCTTACCGCCACCCGATGGAGAAGAAATTACCACCAGCAACCCTTTTCTGATCACCTTGGCTCCTCTTTCAAGCACCGGCCAGCAGACGCTGACTCAAAATCTCCACTCCGATGGTCGATAAAATCAGGTGATGTCTATCGGTCACCACAAGAGCGCCCCTCCTGCGGTCCTGAGCGGCATCTATGAGTTGCCCCTTAGATTTGGCCTCCTCCTGCAGACGTTTCATGGGCGGAGAATTTGGAGAAATGATGGCCACGGTGCGGTCGCCCATGATCACGTTGCCAAAACCGATGCTGACCAGAATGAGATGGGACACCTGATCTCCTCCGCCGGAGAGCTGTGCAGAAGC
>DAOVRJ010000111.1 GCA_030628225.1 Candidatus Zixiibacteriota bacterium
ACATCTTGCGGCCCGGTTCCAGCAACGCTTTTGGCCAGAAGATTGAGGTCTCCCACGGGAAGCTGGAGGAGTGCATTCAAAGTGTGGCCCGGGAGCTGGGGAAAGGGACGGGTGAGGAATCTTCCCGGAAATCCTGCCAAAGAGTCCGCGGCACGGGGATCGCTGCCTTCATGAAATCTCCGATCATGGCCACGAACGCCGCCTCATGTGCCGTCGTCAAGTTCAGCGAGGATGGCACCGTCAATGTTCTGGTGGGCTGTACCGAGATGGGCCAGGGATCCTTCACTGCCATCAGCCAGCTTGCTGCCGAGACATTGAAGGTGCCCGTGGAGAAGGTGAAGATCAGCCGGATCATCGACACCGATACCAACCCATACGAGTGGCAGACGGTGGGCAGCACCACTACCTGGAAGGTGGGCAACGCCATCGCCCAGGCCGCCGGCAGGGCTATCCAGCAGATCAAGGAGATCGCCGCCCAGGTATGGGGCGTAAGCCCTGAGGAGGTGGAGCACGGGCCGGAAAAGGTTTTTCTGCGAGGAAATCCCCAGAAATTCCTGCCTCTTTCCCGCCTGGCCATGGGCAGTCTGCAGTCCGATGGCCAGGCCATTGGAGGGCCGGTGGTGGGATATGGCCGGTTTGTGCCCCAGGGGTTGACCTATCCCGATCCGCAGACAGGTCAGGGTAATCTGGCCGCAGAGTGGACCTTCGGTTGTCAGGGGGCCGAAGTGGAGGTGGATCTGCGCACCGGAGAGATCCAGGTGCTGCGGCTGATCACCGCCGTAGATGCCGGAGTGATCGTCAACCCGGTTCTGGCCCGGGGACAGGTGGTGGGAGCTATGGCCTACGGGATGGGAGCGGCCCTGAGCGAGAAGGTCATCTACTCCCCCGAGGGCCGGATTCGCAACGACTCTCTGACCGATTATAAAGTGCCCACCTCAGGGGACGTGAGCGCGACCGAGTTCGTGGTTATCTTTCTGGAGACCCCCCTTCCGGACAGCGCTTATGGAGCCAGGCCGCTGGCCGAGCACGGCACCGTCTCGGTAGCTCCGGCCATCGCCAATGCCGTCAGCCATGCCGCCGGTATCCAGTTCTTCTGCTTGCCCATGACCGCCGATAGCGTGCTGGAGAAACGCCGGGCCAGGGAGGCTAAGGGATGCTGAGGCCCTTCGATTACTATCGCCCCGCAGATATGGATGAGGCCCTGGCCCTTTTGGGCCAGGGGCCGGAAGCGGCTGTTTTGGCCGGGGGCACAGACCTGCTGGTCAAGATGAGACGAGACAGCCGGCGATCTCCGCTGGTTGTGGATATTAAAGGGCTGGAAGAGTGCCGGGGGATAGGTTGGGAGAATGAACATCTGTCGGTGGGAGCTCTGACCACCTTCAACGACCTGCTTGGCTCTGGGGAGATCAGGGAGCACTTTCCGCTGTTGATCGACGCCGCCCGGGTGATGGGTTGTTGTGAGATCCGCCAGCGGGCCACTCTGGGGGGCAACGTGGTTAACGCCTCTCCCGGGGCCGAGTCGGGATCGCCTCTGGCTGTTCTCCAGGCCCGGGTGATCGTCAGGGGTCCGCAGGGCAGCCGCCAGATGCCCATAGAGGATTTCTGGCAGGGAGTGGGAAAGACTGCCCTGTTTCCCGGGGAGCTGCTGACCCACGTCCTGATCCCCCGTCTGCCGCCAGGATCGCGAAGCGCCTATCTTCGGCGCAGCCGCGTTCGCGGAATGGACCTGGCCTCGGTCAACGTGGCCGTGGTGGTGATCAATCCTCAGGTCTCCAAAAACCGCCAGATACGCGTCGCCATGGGAGCAGTGGCCCCGATGCCCCTCAGGGCCAGGAAGGTTGAGGCGATGTTGCGGGGTCAGGAGATCACGCCTGAGCTTTTGGCCGGAATGCGAGAGAAAATCCAAGAGGGCCTGACCCCCAGGGTCACCAGCCTGCGAGCCTCGCCGGAGTATAAGAAAGAGATGGTTGCCGTTCTCACGGAGATGGCTTTGCAGCGTCTGCTGAAAAGGTGAATGATTCATGAAGCATCTCATCAATCTGACGGTCAATGGCCAGAAGATGACGGTGGAGGTGGAATCCCAGCGCACCCTGTTGGAGCTGTTGCGCGATCAACTCAGTTTCACCGGCGTTAAGGAAGGGTGTGGTGATGGAGAGTGCGGCGCCTGCACCGTTCTGATGGATGGACAGCCGGTGCGCTCCTGCCTGATCCTGGCCGTGGAGGCTCAGAATACCGAGATCCTGACCATCGAGGGTCTGGCTGCCGGCGATGGGCTTCACCCTCTGCAACAGAGCTTCGTGAAAGAGGGAGCCGTACAATGTGGTTTCTGCACCCCGGGATTTATCCTGGCGGCCAAGGCCCTGTTGGACAGGCATCCCCATCCCACCGACCAGCAGATCCGCGAGGCCATGGGCGGCCACCTGTGCCGCTGCACAGGCTACGAGACCATCTTCCTGGCCATTAAAGCCGCCGGCAGCAAGCGCCGTTAACTTCTTGAAAATCGGCCCTGGAGAGGGGTCGTGTTTTCCTCTAACCTTCTGCGTTGGGGTTTTTTGTCCGCTGTCATGAGAAGAAAAAAATTGATTCGCCGAGTCCCCTGGGTTCTGCACAAATGCGCCATCAGCTACCGGCGCACGAGAAACCAGCGCCTGGGATCCAGCCTCTGGCCGGATAGCGTGTCGCCCCGCCGTCTTTCCCCTTTGGCCCGGCGCCTGCGACCCAAGAGGTGTTTTTCCTGGAGCTCTTTGTGTTGAGAGCGGGTTCGGCCACATCGTTCGCTGGCGATCCTTCGTAAAAAGAGAGGTGAACGCGTGGAACTGGATCAGTTGTGGAAAAGAGGACAGGAGTTTCTGGGCGTGCGCATTCCCATCGTCTGTGGGGCCATGACCTGGATCTCGGACAGCAGCCTGGTGGCGGCTGTCAGCAAGGCAGGGGCCTTCGGCAGTCTGGCTGCAGGCAATCTATCGGCGAAGATCCTGGAGAAGGAGATCGAGCTGACCCGGGAGTCCACTGACAAGCCCTTCGCCGTCAATCTCATCACTATCGCCCCAAATTATCGGGAACATCTGCGGGTGGTGGCCGCCCAACGCGTGTCGGTGGTCGTCTTCGCCGGCAGTTTTCCGCGGGCCTCCGAAATAGAGGAGGCCAGGAAGGCCGGCATCAAGGTGGTCTGTTTTGCTTCCAGCGAGTCCATCGCTCAGCGCATGATTCACAACGGGGCCGATGCCCTGATCCTGGAGGGAAATGAGGCTGGCGGACACATCGGTCAGGTCTCATTGGTGATCCTGCTCCAGCAGGTGCTGTTTCAGGTGGATGAAGTGCCCATCTTCGTGGCCGGCGGGATCGCCACCGGCCGTCTCATAGCCCACCTGCTTCTCATGGGGGCCTCGGGGGTGCAGCTGGGCACCAGGTTCGTCATGTCCCGGGAGTGCCGGGCTCACCCCAAATTCAAGGAGGCTTTTATCCGGGCCCGGGCGCGAGAGGCCGTGGCCAGTCCGGCGGTGAGCTCTGACCTGCACGTGGTGCCGGTGAGGGCCGTCCGCAACAAGGGCACCGAGGAGTTCGCCGATCTGCAGGTCGATTTGCTGCTGAAGCGGCGCCGGGGCCAGATCTCCCGGGCGGAGGCTCTGCGTCAGGTGGAGGAATATTGGATGGGTGCTTTGCGTCGGGCCGCCGTGGATGGGGATGTTCAGCGGGGTTCGCTGATGGCCGGACAGAGCGTCGGGCTGGCCAACCGCATCCAGCCTCTGGGGGAGATCGTCGGGGAGCTCGTCGTCGATGCGCAAAAGGAGCTGGATCGTGTCCGAAAAAAGCTGAGTGACCGGTGATTGAGTTGAGAGAGTTTAGAGAGTTTGGAGAGTTGAGAGAGTCTTTTGAACTCGGAGCGTGGAGTTCGGAGCTGGGAACCTTTTGAACTCGGAGCGTGGAACGCCATCACACTTCTTTCCTATTTTACTTTAAGATTTTTCAGTTCCGAGCTCCACGTTCCGGACTCCGAGCTCATCGCTCGAATCTCGAATCTCGAGTCTCAAGTCTCAGGTTTCCAGGATCTAGGATCGGGGATGGGGGATCGGGGAATGGGGATCCAGTATCCAGAATCTAGAATCCAGTATCCAGAAATCTTTCAAAATTCATGTGACGAGCCAGGTTTTTTCATCTTCTGAAAAGAGGTTGCTGATGAGGAAGCTGATTCTGTCCACGGTTATTGTACTGGTAGGTTTCTGGGCCGCGGAAGCCTGGTCTCAATCCATGGAGCCCGTGGAGTGGGCCGCCGAGCAGATATTCTCTCAGCCACCCCGGGTGAAGGGCTTTCGCAAGGGGAAAGCTCTGCTGCATTTTACCACCGTCCGGTCCATGGCGGCCACCGTTCACTATGGCGCTTTTCCAGCCGACGAGGATCTGTGTCTGCCGGCATTTCGTTTTCGCACCAGGGCGAAAGAACTGGGCCCTGAAGGGGGCTATGAGGCCGAGCTCAATGTTTACAGGTTCGAATACGATACTTACAACATCGCCGGGGGATCTTCTCTGGAAGGGGTGGTGGCCTATCGAGTAGGGGTCATGGATGATGAGGAGGGAATCGTCCGCTATTTAGAGAGTCGTTTCCGATATATCAAGGGCGAGGGAGACCAGCGATTTCTCCGACCTTGCATCATCGAGGGTCCCCTGGTGGATCTGGTCACGGATCGCTCGGCAGTCATCTCCCTGGACGCCGACAGCTTATGCTTCGCCAGAGTTAGCCTGGGCGATCGCTTGATCCTCAGCCGTGACGGGCAGGGAAATCCCCTGAAGGTCCGGCATCACGAGATTCAAATCTCAGACCTCAATCCCGCTACTCTGTATCTTTACCAGGCGGAGATCGCCGGCGATGACGATTTTCAGACGAGTCCCTTGGCCTGGCCGGAGCGGGCCTTCCAGACGGCTCCAGAGCCAGGATCGCGCAGACCTTTTTCCTTCGCCTACATGTCCGACAGCAGGCAATGCCCCGGGGGTGGGGAATTCGGTTTCGGCGGGGTCAACTATCGGATTGCCCAGCAGTTCATGGTGGACCTCTATCGTCGCGGCGCGGATCTGGTGCTCTTCGGGGGGGACCTGGTCAACGGATACACCTCCAGCAGGGAGAGCTATCTCCGGCAGCTGCGCACCTGGAAGAAGGCTGTAGAGCCGGTGGGCTCTTTTATTCCCATCTACGAGGGTATGGGCAATCACGAGCAGGTGGGTGATTACATTAAGGTGACTCTTCCCCAGAAGGAGCCGCTCACGCTCTATACCGACCGGGAGGGACAGGAAAGCGGGGAGGCCCTGTTCGCCGGCCAGTTCGTCAACCCCCGGGGGAGCGTTTATGGCTTCGGTCCCCCGCAGCCGGAGGATCAATGGCCGGGGGTGGGAAAGGATCTGCCGGTCTTTCCCAACCGGTGGGGGCTGCCCCATGAAAGGGGGCCCTCATATGATGAGACGGTCTATTCCTTCAATTTCGCCAACGTCCACTTCGTTTCCTTCAATACCAATTACTGGTACACCGGGGTTTATTATGGTTCACACGAGGAAGTCAATATGGCCCTGGAGCTGGTGGGGGGTACCCGCGAGGGCTATATTATGGAAAAGCAGATGGCCTGGCTGAAGCGGGATCTGGGAGCCGCACAGCAGGACGGGGACATCGATTGGATCGTGCTCTTCGCCCACGAGCCGGCCTTTCCCAACGGGGGCCATCTGGGCGACGCCATGTTCTGGGGCCGGCGGGGGAAAGGGCATGAGGGTGGCATGAACGATCCCCGGGTGCCCTCCGGGGATGTGATCGACATGCGCAACCGGTTCTGGGGTCTGGTCAGCTCCTATTCCAAGACCTTGGTGGTCTTCTTCGGCGACGAGCACAACTACTCGCGGACTTTCATCGACAACTCGGTACACCCGGATTTTCAATATCCCGTCTGGCAGATCACCTCCGGTGGGGCCGGAGCGCCTTTTTACGGACAGGACACCTCTGTTCCCTGGACAAAGCAGGTGAGAGCTTTTACCTCGGTGCCCCACTACTGTCTGCTGACCGTCCAGGGGAGACTGGTCGAGTTGGAGGTCTGGACCCGCACAGGCCGGCTGGTGGAGCGGATCGTCCTCTCGGACCTGCCCCGGTAGGGAGATGGGAGAGGTTCCTTGCTCGAAGTTCGTTGAAAAATTCGAGATTCGTGGAAAACCTGATGGCAATAGCAATGGCAGGAGGTAAAGAGATCAGAGATCAGGGGAAGGAACGTGTTCGTGGGGAAGGAACTGAAGATTGAGGATTTTAGATTTGCTCAGCCTTTCCTCGAACCTCGAATCTCGCTCTTACCAGTCTCCAGTCTCTCGCCTCTGCTCTTCCCGAACCCCGGTTATCTTACGATTAACGATCAACGATTGACGAGTCTCGGTTTTTCAAGGAGACGGGATGGATCTGATCATCAGAAACGCGCAGTTGCGCCACACGGAAGACACTTGCGATATCGCTATTTCCGCGGGCAAGATCGTGGAGATCGCCGCCAAAATCTCCCGCAAAGGCCAGCAGGAGATCGACGCCCGGGGCCGGCTGACCACGCCCACATTCATCGATCCGCACCTGCATCTGGACAAGGCTCTGATCAGCGAGGTGGTCCGGCCAAACCTCTCCGGCACCCTGGGCGAGGCCATCGAGATCATCTGGGAGAAGAAGAGGAAGTACACCGTCCAGGATATAGTGGAGCGGGCCAGCCGGGTGTTGCGCTGGGGCATCGGCCATGGAACCACAGTCTTCCGGACTCATGTGGATGTGGATACCATCGGCGGGCTGGTTCCTGTGCAGGCCCTTGTGGAGGTCAAAAACCGGTTTTCCGGCTGCTGTCAGATTCAGATCGTGGCTTTCCCCCAGGAGGGTATTCTCCAGGACCCGGGAGCTGAGAAGCTTTTGCGGCAGGCCATGAGCGAGGGAGCGGATGTGGTGGGGGGCATGCCCTTCAACGAGCGAACCGAAGCAGATTCTCAAGAACACATCGAGATCTGCTTTGAGATCGCCAGGGAGTTCGGGGCCGATATCGACATGCACGTGGACGAGACGGACGACCCCGCTGCCCGAACCTTGGAGCTTCTGGCCGCCAGGACCATCCGGGAGGGCTACCAGGGACGGGTGACGGCCGGCCACACCTGCGCGCTGGCCGCTTACGACGATGCCCACGCCGCCGAGGTCATCGCTCTGGTCAAAGAGGCGGGCATCAACATGATCACCAATCCGGCCACCAACCTGATGCTGCAGGGCCGTCTGGATAAAGAGCCCAGAAGACGGGGCATCACCCGGGTCAAGGAGCTGCTGAGCGCAGGGATCAACGTTTGCTACGGGCAGGATTGCCTCAAGGACACCTTCTATCCCACCTTTGGCCGGGCCGACCTGCTGGAGGTGGGCCTGATCACCGCCCACGCCGCGCAGATGAGCCTGCCCAAGGAGATCGAGACCCTCTTCGATATGCCCACCGTCAACGCCGCCCGGGTCCTTCGGCTGGATGACTACGGCATCCAGGTGGGCAAGACGGCCGACCTGAACATCATCGACACCCCCACGGTGCAGGAGGCCTTCCGCACCCAGGCCGACCGGCGGTATGTCATCCGCAGGGGGAAGGTTATTGCAGAGACGAGGACGAGGACGGAATTGAGGATTGTAGAGTAGAGATTAGGGAAAAGAAGAACCGATCCTGGTTAAAGGCCGAGATTCGAGACTGGAGATTCGAGACTCGAGGAATTACTGGGAACCGGGGTTCGGGATCCGGGATTCGTAAAGGCAAAGTTCAACTG
>DAOVRJ010000128.1 GCA_030628225.1 Candidatus Zixiibacteriota bacterium
AATTAACGACCCTAAAAACGAAGGGTGACTCCCAGCCGGATGATGCGAGGATTACCGTAGTTCCCGGGGTCTTTATAGCGCAGTTTCCAATTTGCGAAAGCCGTCAGATAATCCTCCTCAGAGGCGTATCCCTCTCGGTCCGGAGGGTTTCCGTTGTCATCTGGCAAACCCGTGTTCCTGTAAACATCGACGATGTTCTCCACGTCAAAGAAATTTCTCACGTCCACGAAAAAGCCGTAGTTGAACATCTCGTTGACATTGAAGATCTTGTCAATGCGGAAATCGGTGGATTGAGTGGCCGGCATCCTCCTGGAGCCCACGTCAGACGACGGGTTACCCCTGCTGTCCTCCGGTGTGTACGGGGGACCGGAGGAAAAATTCAACTGCACGTTGCAGTTCAGGTCAGAAAACGGCTTGAAGAAGTACAGCTCCGGGCCATAATCTGGGGGCAGATAGAAATTTATGTTCGCTTTCAGGGAATTTGTGACATCGAACTCCAGCGGGTATTCCCGTTTAGGAATGGGGGTGGTGGAGCTGGAGTACAGGTAGTAGCCCTCCCGCGGAGAGGAGCCGGTCCCCTGAGCATTCAGGTACGAATAGGTCAAGGTCCCTGACAGGAACCTGGGGGCCCGCTTGGACAGGGTGACGTCGATTCCCTTGATCACGGCGAAATCCTCGATGATGAACATGTCGATAGTAGCCGGGTTATCTTGGACCAAGGTATTCAGCTTGCGGGTGGCCAACAGGTCGGTCACGTCCTTGAAGTAGGCGGTCACCTCTCCGGACACGTCGGGACTGAAGGCATACTTCAGACCTAACTCGTAGGCCACCGTCTTCTGTGGCGGCAGATCCGGGTTGCCGATGAGCGGCCTGCCGGTGGTCACGTTGGCGTTGAGCGACTGATACAGCTCACCCAGCTCAACGGGCTGAAAGAAGTGACCGTAAGAGGCATACATGACCGATTTGTCCGTCACCGCAAAGGAGATGCCCAGCCGGGGACTGAATTCAGACTTGGCCTCCACCTTCTTCATGCCCTGATCCAGGTTGTCCAGATCGATGTAATGGTCAGATTTGGGGTTAAAGTAGTCAAAGCGCAATCCAGCGTTGATGGTCAGATCCTCGAATTCGAACTTGTCCTGGATATAGGCGGCGCCGTAATCCGGCTCCTTGTGGTAGTGGTCGGAGTAAGGGTTTCGATTGAGAAACTGCATGTCCGTCAGATCCAGGTCTCCCTTGCGGAAGTAAGTGCCAAACTTTATCTGGTTGGTCCTGTTCACCTGGCTGGTGATGGAGAAATCGGCCGTGTAGAAGGTGGTGTTCCGGTCATGCCACCAGGGAACGAAATCGTAGATGAAATGGTAATATTCATCCCGGTCGTGATAATAAAAGTTGTGGATGTCTCCATTGTAAAGGCCGCTTTTGTGATCCGGGCTGTCGGCCACCTCCTGCAGATAACCATCCAGATCAAAGGGGACATAAACCAACTCTTCCTGGCCCTCTTCGCCCTGGATTTCCCAGTTGCCGGTGTCGTAATAGCGGTTGTTGTAAGCCTCCTGCTGCCAGACCAGGTAATCCCAGACCAGCTCGCCGGTGGCGCTGTCCCGGTGCGCATACCCATCTCCATCGTTGGTCACCTGGGTGTAATAATACTCCCAGGCCCATTCGGGTGTCACCTGGACGGAGTCCTCTAGTTCCGGATCCCACCGCTTGACCCAGCTCTGCCATTGCGTGTCGTACCACGACTCATACGCTGTGCCGGCATCATTTACATGCTGCCGGGCATAGTCCACCCAGGCCAGGCCGCCGCCGATGATCTCCCAGTCCAAATAGCCCTTGCCATTCTGACCCTGGAGCTTGGCGTAGGTGTTGAAATAGCTGAGATTCAAGTTCCAAAAGGTACTCTGGTTAACGGTGTGGGTGGTGGACAGGTTTACCTGCAGGTTGCCGCTCTCCCGAAGATAGTTGTCTTTCAACCAATTGCCCTTGGAACGACTGTGCCTGTATGTGTGCCACTTGCTGGATGCCCAGTTTCCCCCCAGGGTGAACTTCAAACTGTTGGCCGCCTTCCAGGTCAACTTGGCCGTGCCGCTCTCCCGCTGGAGATCGTTCCATGGTTTGGGAATGATCCCCGGATCACGGTCATCCCGGTCGTCCACGGCACCGGAGACAAAGAACTTCAGATTCTTCACCGTGGGAACGGGACCGCCGAAGCTGAGCTCCAGCTTGTTGGTACCATAATCGTAACGGGTGCCATTTAATAGAGCATCAGTGTGGTACTCCACACTTCCACCGTATCTTGGAGTTCCCTCTTTGGTGATGATGTTTACGATACCGGACATGGCCTCGCCATACTCGGCGTTGAAGCCGCCGCTGATCACCGACATCTCGGCGATGGCGTTGGTCTCTATGTTCACGCCTCGCTGCTGATAAACGGGGTCGTTGGCGATCACCCCATCCACCACATAGACCACCTCGTTGTCACGGCCGCCGCGGATGTGCAAGCCGCTGGAATACCCTCCCCCCGTCTCCACCGCGCCGGCCTGGTTGGCCACCACGTCCGTGAAGGAGGTTACCGGCATCTTGTTGATCTCACTCCCGCTGATGAGCTTGGAACTGGAGGTAACGGTTCCATCCACCATGGGCCTTTCGGCGACGACCACCACCTCTTTGACGATGTCCAACTGGGTTTCCCCCAGGGGGAAATCGATGGTCGTGGTCATGTCTGCCGAGACCCGGACATTCTGTACCTCCAAGGGGGCATACCCCATCATAGAGGCCGTCATGACATAGGTGCCCACCGGCACGTTGATGATGAAATACTCGCCCTTCAGGTTGCTGGCCGCGCCCATAGTGCTGCCCTTGATGATAATGTTCACCCCGGGCAGGGAAACGCCGGTGCTTTTATCGTACACCCGACCGGTAAGTTTCCCGGTGATGCCGGCCGAAGCGACTCCGGCGATGACCCAGGCCAAACACACCACGAGGCATATGACACTCAAACTTTTACGTTTGAACATACCTCATCACTCCTTTCCCTCAGGCTGTGGAGAAGAAAGCTTCCTCAGAAAACGGCAGCCCTCCTGCCGCTGACCCTGTGTTACGGAAACATAGAACCGCCACAACCGTGAACATAACTCGCAGATTACTTGAGAGATAAGTTAACGATAACACCTCCTTTTGATAGAAACATACGAGCTAAAAAGGTCAATCTTCCTTATAGTGGACTGACCCGATCATTCAATTACCCTAAGGCATTTTCGGATATAGCCTTCCACCTATATGCAATATTGCAATATACTATCTGTAATCTCTTTTGTCAACCCTTTTTTTGGTCATCGGAATCAATTATAACAGATTTCCCCAATCTCCCGGAACTGCTTTGAAACTCAGGAGTATAAAGCAGACAACTCACGTAATGGCCGTCGCCCTGATCCCGGAGCTGGGGCACCACTTTGTCGCACCGGGGGAGGCGCTCTCTGCAGCGGGGATGAAAGGGACAACCGGAGGGAGGATTTGCCGGACTGGGCACGTCGCCGAGCAGGATGATGCGTTTCCCTTTGGCCCCGGGATCGGCAATGGGCACGGCCGACATCAGAGCTCGCGTATAGGGGTGCTTGGGGGACTCGTACAATCTGCTGCTCTCAGCAAGCTCCACAATTCTCCCCAGATACATGACCGCCACCCGGTCGCTGATGTGCTTGACCACGCTGAGATCGTGGGCAATGAACAGGTAGGTGAGTTGAAACTGTTTCTGCAGATCCTGCAGAAGATTGATGATCTGGGCCTGTATGGACACATCCAGGGCCGAGACGGGCTCATCGGCGATGATGAACTTGGGATTGACGGCCAGAGCGCGGGCCACTCCGATGCGCTGCCTCTGGCCGCCGCTGAATTCGTGGGGATATCTCCTGGAGTGGTGCGGGGAGAGGCCGACGATCTCCAGTAGCTCGGCCACCCGCTTTTTCACCGCATCGCCTGAGGCCAACTTATGGATCCTGATGGCTTCGCTGAGCATCCCCCCGACAGTCATCCGCGGATTCAGGGAGCCATAAGGGTCCTGGAAGATGATCTGCATCTCCCTGCGCAGGGCGCGCAGCTCTTTTCGGCCCATGGCCAACACATCCCGCCCATCGAAGGTCACGCTTCCCTCGGTGACATCCAGAAGCCTGAGGATGAGCCGCCCGGCGGTGGTCTTGCCGCAACCACTTTCGCCCACCAGTCCCAGAGTTTCCCCTCTCTTGATGAACAGATCCAGGCCATCAACGGCCTTCACGTGGCCGACGATCCGGGAGAAGAGGCCCTTGCGAATGGGAAAGTGCTTCTTCAGATTTTTTACTTCCAAGAGCATATCTGTCATGGAAAAACCCTCTGCATATCAGGCTCGAAAGCAGCGCACCCAGTGATCCGGAACCAGCTCCCTCAGGTCCGGCTCCGCCTTCCGGCACTCGGCAATGGCCCGGGAGCATCGGGGATGGAACTTGCACCCCTGAGGAAAAGCCAGGGGGTTGGGTACCATTCCGGGGATCACCGCCAGGCGGTCCTTGGACTCGGTCAGCTTGGGTATCGATATCAGCAGACCCTGAGTATAGGGGTGGCGGGGTGTGTTAAAAACTTCCTGAACTCCAGCATATTCCACGATCTTCCCGGCATACATCACCGCCACCCGGCTGGCCACCTCGGCGATGACCCCCAGATCGTGGGTGATCATGATCACTGCCATGTGCAGTTCCCGCTGCAGGCGTTCCAACAACTCCAGGATTTGTGCCTGGATGGTCACGTCCAGGGCGGTGGTGGGCTCATCGGCCAGGAGCAGGGACGGATTGCAGGACAGAGCCATGGCGATCATCACTCTCTGGCGCATTCCTCCGCTGAGCTGATGAGGATATTCTCGCACCCTTTGTTCTGGCGCGGGGATTCCCACCAGCCCGAGCATCTCTATAGCCTTTTGGCGGGCCTCTTTTTTGGACACCTTTTGGTGGAGAATGACGGCTTCCTCGATCTGGCTGCCGCAGGTAAAAACGGGGTTAAGAGAGGTCATCGGCTCCTGGAAAATCATGGAGACCTCGTTGCCCCGGATATCCCGTACCTGTTTGTCTTCCAGTTCCAACACATTCTTTCCGCCCAGAATAATCTGGCCGCCCACAATTTTTCCCGGCGGATCCGGTATCAGCCGCATGATGGATAAGGCAGAGACGCTTTTCCCACATCCCGACTCTCCCACCAAACCCAGCGTTTCCCCTTTATCAACATGGAAACTGACCCCGTCGACGGCCTTGGCGACACCCTCATCAAGGAAAAAGTAGGTTTTTAAGTCCTTTACTTCCAGCAACTTGCCCATTCCCATCTCTCCAGAATCGACTCGTGAAACCGGAAACTCAATCTCTCAACCTGGGATCCAGGGCGTCCCGGAGACCGTCCCCGAACAGGTTATAAGCCACCACCGTGAGCACGATGGCCAAGCCCGGGAAGGTGGCGATCCACCAGGCCCCCAACAGATTGTCCCGCCCCTGATTGATGATATTCCCCCAGCTGGCAGTGGGGGGCTGGACCCCCAGGCCCAGAAAGCTCAAAGCCGCCGCCACCAGGATAGTGCTGCCCACCCGCAGGGTGGCGCTGACGATGATGGGGGCCATGGCATTGGGCAGGATGTGGCGGAAAATGATCCGCGGGGTGCTCAAACCCAGGGCGTGTGCCGCCTGCACGAACTCCTGCTCCTTCAGGGACAGGATTTGCCCCCGGATCAGCCTGGCCGTCCCCATCCAACCCGTGGCCCCCAGCACGGCGATGATCAGCCAGATCTGCGGGCTGAACAGGGCGATGAGGGTGAGAATGAGAAACAGCCGGGGAAAGGCCAATACCATATCCACCAGTCGCATGATGATGTTATCCACCTTGCCGCCGTAGTATCCGGCTATGGCTCCGATAAAGGTCCCCAAGGTGATGGCGATGGCCACGGCCACAAAGCCGATGCTCAAGGAAATCCGGGAGCCGTAGATAATCCGGCTGAGGATATCCCGTCCGAACTTGTCGGTGCCCAACCAATGGACCTTCTGATTCCACCATCGGGACCTCACAGTTCTGGTGATCCTTTTCACCTCATCGCGGCTCACGGTCACGACCGGCGAGGTTCCCTGTTCTCTATCTCCAACGGATACATAGGAGATTTGATCGCCCAGGTCGCGGACCTCCTGGGCCACGATCCTCTGGCCACCCTCCAGAACCACCACAGGCGAGAAAAGCCCGGACAGAGGAGGGAGATAGCGCAAACGGACGATATCATCCTGAGCATTGGGATCAAAGGGGGCCAGAAAGGGACCCAGAAAGGCCATGGCGTAAAGAGCCAGGACGACCACCATGCCCACCACGGCCAGCTTGTTCTTCCGAAACTGGGTCTTGGTGATCTCCCAGTGGCTGACACCCTTGTCCCCTGTGCCTCTTCCCCAACGCAGGGTTTTCACCAGGGAAAAGGCCCATAAGCCCAGCAGGACCAGGAGCAGGAAGATGGCCGCCACCACTCGGTCCAGCTTGCCCGAGGCGAAGGCTGCCAGGACACAACCCCAGCGGTACGCGGCGAAGGCCAGAAACATGGCCGAGGAACCCAGCAGCCACAGGCCCAGCCTGAGCTCGCCCAGGACCATTAGCCCGGACCCGGGAAGAAAAACGGAGGCCCAAATAGCCCTGGTCCGCTTTTTCTCTGTCTGTGCCGTCCTCGTGTTCATCAAAAGTCGTTTCCCCCGAAGAATTACCCCAACCGAATGCGCGGGTCCAAGAAGGAGTATGTGATGTCGGCCAGCAGATTACCCACAACCACCATCACCGCCGCGATTAGGTTGACGGCCAGAATCACCGGATAGTCCCGGGCGAAGATGGCCGTTATGGCCACGCGACCCATGCCCGGCCAGGCGAAGATGGTCTCGGTGATCACCGAACCACCCAGAAGAAAGGGAAGATACAGGCCGGTCAGGGTGACGATGGGGATAAGGGCGTTGC
>DAOVRJ010000255.1 GCA_030628225.1 Candidatus Zixiibacteriota bacterium
AAAAGGTCGATGTCCAAAGCATCGATGATCTTGCCCACCAGCTCCACTGTGGAACTTGTCTGGGGGAAATACTCGATATTCCAGGTGGCCAGCTCAAGGGTCTCCGCCTGGCCTTGAGGCTGCACAAAGGTCGATGGCCCAGGCCCTGTGTCGGCCACCCGGCGGTCTCCGCATCCGAAAACCAGCAGGGCGCCGGTAAGAACATAGAGAAACCGGGTTTTGTGGAGAATTGCTTTCATCTGGGAGTCCCCGACGAGCTTCTCGGTGAAACGACTGATCTCAACATCGATCATGGCTGATACATCTAATTTAATCTCTCCGGAAAGTCAAGACAAGCAGTTTGTGGATGTTTTTGATCACTTCTGAAAACCCACCACCACGACCACCCCCTTCCAAAGAACCGGGCGGCGCCCGCTCCGGTCGATCTGGGCAGGGCCGTTTTCCAATTGATCTGGCGGTCGTTCGCAGACCAGTGAAGATTTTCTTGTTGACTGAGAAAAGCAGATGAGGTATCATTGGGTCAGGAGATCGGGCAACAATCCAACTTGTGAAAGAGAGAAAAGAGCCGATGAAAAAAGCGCTCTGTCTGCTCGTTTTTTTATGCATCCATGCCCCGGTGGTTTTCGCTGACTTCCTGGAAAGCACCCCTGTGGGACCGGGCATCATCCATCACCATGAATACAGAGAGGCCGGGCCGTGGCACCTTCACGTTCTGGAAATTGACCTCTCACAGGATTGGGTCCATCTGGAAACGGTCAAGGCCGCCGACCGGCTTTCCGCCTATGAAAAAACTTCGTCCATGGCCGGGCGGTCCAACGCTGAAACACACCGGGTGGTAGGGGCAATAAACGGGGATTTCTACGCCTCGGGCGGCATCCCCATCGGCGCTCAAGTGGTGGATGGGATATTGCTGAAACGACCCTGCACTACGCGCTCCGTCTTCGGGTGTGCTCCGCAGAAAATACCTTTTATCGATATCGTCTCTTTTGGGGGACAGATAATAGCAGCCGACAGCTTCTCTGTGGATATCGACGGCCTTAACGAGACAAGGGAGACGAATAAACTTGCCATGTACAACAGCTACTTCGGATCGACCACCCAGACAAACTACTGGGGAACGGAGATCACCGGGGAATATCTGGGGGGTCAGCCGGCTGTAAATGACACGGTCCGTATCCTGGCTGTGGCCAAAGACAGCGTGGTGGCCGAGGGGCACGGGGACAACACCATACCCGACAACGGAGTCGTCATTTCCGGGCACGGCCTGGCCTGCTCCTTTCTGAACGATCATGTCTTCGTGGGAGACACATTATCTCTCGTTCTGCAACTTCCCCCGGTGAGCGAGGCAATCCTTCAGCTCATCGGCGGCACGCCCCGTTTGATCCGCGACGGATCGGCCACCGTGGAATGGCAAAACGAGGGCACCGACCAGAGCTTCGCCACGGACCGCCACCCGCGCACGGCGGTGGGCTTTTCCCAGGACTCGACGAAGGTTTATTTCATCACCGTGGACGGCCGGCAGGCGGGCTACAGCGTGGGCATGTCCCTCTACGAGCTGGCCGACTACATGCTGGAATGGGGCATCCACCAGGGCCTCAATCTGGACGGCGGTGGGTCGACCACCATGGTGGTGAGGGGAGCGCTAATCAACAGACCCTCGGATGCCGGCGGGGAACGGACAGTGGCCAATGCCCTGCTGGCCATCAGCACGGCGCCAACGGGTCCTCTGGCCATATTGCGAATAGATCCCCGGGAGGCGTATGCCCTGGCGGAGGCCCAAATACAGTTCTCCGCGGCCGGATTTGACCAGTACTACAATCACGTCGCCGTCGATGAGGACTCCCTGGTGTGGAGCTGCCATGCCACCCTGGGCGCCATCGACGAATCCGGCCTGTTCACCGCCGGCAACGATCGGATTTCCGGCTATGTCTGCGTTACACAGGGAAGCGTCGGCGACTCGGCCCTGGTGCACATCACCAATATCGCCACCATCGAGCTCATGCCTGATCCCATCATTTTGGAGATCGGGGAGCAACAGATCATCACGCCTGAGGCCAGAGACGAATTTGACAACCTGATAGAGCTTTCAGCAACCGATTATCAGTGGTCCGCCATCGGGGATATGGGAGAAATCTCTGCCGATGGCGTCTTCACCGCCTTACAGCAGGGAGATGGATACATCATGGCCACATACAACGCCGTCTGCGGAAGCGCAGCGGTCTCCGTGGGCATTTCCACGGATGTCATCATAGATGATTTCAGCGACCTTTCCAACTGGAGCCTGACAGGCGTGCTGATCAACATGTCCGAGTGCCATTTTCTCGCTGAGAGCTCCGTGGCATTTTCGCCGCCATCTTCCGGGAAACTCCATTATAGCCTGATGACGGGCGGCACCAGCGCCCTGTATCTCAACTGCTCCATACCCATCTCCGGAACCCCGGATGCCATCGGAATACACGTTTACGGCGATGGCCGGGGGCACTGGCTGCGGGGGGAATTTGAGGATGTAGATGAGGAGAAGTTCCTGGTGAACTTCACCCAATCAAGCCCGGGAATTGACTGGACCGGTGCCTGGAGATACCTTGAGGTTCCTTTGGAAGAGGCCATCGTTCACTGGGGGAACCCGTCGGCAACTCTCCAGTTCCCCATAACATGGAAGAAGATCTACCTGGTGGAAACGAACGACGCCCAAAAGGACTCTGGGACGGTGTTTCTCGACGATTTCACGGCCAGTTTCATCGCCACAGATGTGCAACAGGGCGAAAAACCACGGCTGCCGGACCTCTTCCTGCTGGAGCAAAATTATCCCAATCCCTTCAACTCAGAGACCAAAATAGCTTTTCAGCTTCCCGTAGCAACCCATGTGAAATTAGAGGTTTACAACACCCTGGGCCAGCACATCATCACTCTGCTCGATCACAACATGACCGCCGGACACCATGTCATACCCTTTGATGGCAACGATCTGGCCAGCGGCGTCTACCTCTACAAGATCAGAGCAGGCAATTTTCAGCAGACCAGGAAGACGGTGCTGATGAAATAGATGGTAGAGCGAGTTGAGAGAGTTTCTTGAGCGCGGAGCTGGGAACTCGGAGTGCGGAGCTCCCCCTATTCCATCTCAGATATTATTGTTTTTGCTTTTCAGTTCCGCGTTCCGAACTCCGCGCTCAAATCGTTCCACGTTCCGCGCTCAATGGGGTGGGGGTGGAGTAAATTTTTCACTTTTCATTTTGCATTTTTCATTTGGGGTGGTTGGGTTGGAAGGGGGAAGTGTCCCCCTCGCTTCAGCCCGCGTGGCGCTGTGCGCCACCGGCTGG
>DAOVRJ010000118.1 GCA_030628225.1 Candidatus Zixiibacteriota bacterium
CACATCACTTCTGCAGATACACTATCCCATTTCTTATCAGTATCATCGCAAAACCTAAAAGCACGAATCCCAATACTTTGATAAGATACGTAAAATACCTGCTTTTTAGCAAGTTTTTCCCTCTATCCGTAATGAAAGCAACCCCGATTTTTGATCCAATTAAAAGCAGGTAGAACCCCAACAGGAACAACCCACATTCCAGGACGTCCCCTTTCACCATGAAAGAACCGCCGACAGACAGCCAAAACAGGTACGGATGGGGGCTCAACGCATTCGTAATAATGGCCTTTTGGAGAGATCGCTGTTCAACACTATCTGTCTGAAATACACCTTTCTTTGCTTTCAAATTCTCATAGCCCAGATATCCCAGAAAAAGTCCTCCTGCTATTGAAATCAATGCCAAAACAGTGTTCAAATCCTTCAGCCGGGAAAAAATCAGCACTGTCACAGCAACGATCGGTGCATCTGTAAAAAGTGGGGCAAGAGCCACCTTCACCCCGCTTTTTCTGCCATGCAGAAGCGTTTCTGAGATGACTAACGTTAAAAGTGGCCCTGGTGATAATCCTGCCGTTAACCCCATGACCAACCCGGGCAGCAAAAAATTTGCTATCATGCAGTCTCTCCTATCCCTTCCGCTTCTTTCCTGTTCTCTCAAGAAGGGGATACGCTCTTATTCTTTTCTATTCTATTCCTTCCATGTTTCTGCCTTTTTCCGTTCCTTTCCGTCTCTTCCATTCTTTCCACGATTCCGTCTCTTCTGTCCTTTTCCATTCCCTCCATCTCTTCCATTTATTCCACGATTCTTTCCACGATTCACAAATCCACCATCACCCTCTCCCGTCTCGTAAAAGTGGCTACCTGCGTATATCCCACGCGCCTCACGAAATCCACAGCCTTATCGAAATCCAATCCCACCTCTTCTGGCCGGTGGGCGTCGGAGCCCAATGTGACCGGCACCCCGTAATGATGACACAAACGCAGGATCTTCTCACTGGGGTAGATCTGGGCACAGGGCCTCCTCAGTCCCGATGTGTTCACCTCTACGCACACGCCGGAGGAGGCAATTACCTCGATCGTCTCCTCCAGCAGGTGATCGATATCCCCCTTTGGCCAGTAGTCGAACTTCTTGATCAGATCCATGTGGCCCAGAATGTCGAACAGACCACACCGGGCTGATTGACGGATTAGGCTGAAATACTGAGCGTATGCCTCGTCCGCATCGCGTTCTTCGTACCCATTGGGGTAAACCCGAGAGTCGTCGAACCGCCAGTCGCCGATAATGTGTACCGAGCCGCAGACGTAATCGAAGTCATATTGACTCAAGAGATTGCGCAGTTCTCCCTCATAACCGGGGACAAATTCGGCCTCGACGGCCAGTTTGATCCGCGGCCTGTTATATTTGCTCTGCAGGGCCCTCACCTGCTCCACATACCATGGCAGCTGGTGCGATGCCATGGCCAGCCCCGGGTCCTGCACGTGAAATGTGGGCGCGTGGTCATTAAAACCTATCTCCGCCAGGTCCTTCTTGGCGGCGACTTTAACGTAGTCCTCCATTTCGCCTATGGCATGCCCGCACAGGGCTGTGTGCACGTGATAATCCACCAGCATTAGTGTCACCTCTCTGCGTTCGGGAGTCCTCTGGACACCTCGGAACGACGATGTTTCAGGACAGTGTGGCAAGAGAACGCCCCAACGCAGCATGGCAGTTGGGGCCTTAAACCAGCGGGCCGGGCCTCAGGGTTATTTCCCTCAGAAGAGGCTGAGCTGATCTTTCTGGCCTCCTTCCTCTTCTTCGTCAAATATCCTTATCTTACCGTACACGCCGTCGTGACCGGGTTGTATATCCAACTCTCCCCGGCGAACTCTGACGATCCCCTGGCCCACTCGTCCGGGAAACTCGGCAAGCAATTGCTCCTCGGGCAGACCCAACAGGATGTGGAATTCCGATCCGAACCGCTGCACAAGGCCATCGTACATGGCGCTCACGCCCTTGGTGCCCACGCCCTTGCCCATGGCCTCGGCGATGATCTCCACCAGGGGAACCAGGTGTTTGCATTCGATGGCACCGGGAGGAACATAACCCTCTGGGCGATCGGCCAGCTCCTCCACCCGGTGCATCACTCCAATGGTAAGCTTCTGCCCGCATCTTGGGCAACGATCGTTGCTGCTCATAGACTCTCTAGGCGACAGGCACACATCGCACTTGCGGTGGCCATCGTAGTGGTATTTCCCCTCCTGCGGGAAAAACTCCACGGTGTACAGAAACTTTCCATTATCCCTGCTCTTCAGAGCTTCTGCTATGGACTGATAGTTCAGCTCCGTGTTAAAGACATTAGCCTCTCTACCAATCTTGGCCGGAGAATGTGCGTCGGAGTTTGATATAAGGGAGAACCGGTCCAGCGCGCTGAGCCGCCAGTTCATGGGTGGATCCGAGGAGAGCCCCGTCTCCACAGCACATATGTTGGCTGTCTGGTCTCCAAAACACTCCTCTACGGTGTCGAACCCCGATTTGGCCCCAAACATCGAGAACCATGGTGTCCAGATATGGGCCGGGATGACAAGACAATCGGGGTCGGTGTCTAACACCAATCTGACCAGATCACGGGCGCTCAAGCGAAGGTGCGGGCGGCCATCGGAGGCCAGCCTTCCGTATCCCTGGAGCTGAGCATTGATTCTCTCAACCGTCCGGAAACCGGGGGCGAAGATGAGGGTGTGCATTCGCCTGCTCCGGCCGTCGCTGTAGAAGTTGTTGCAAACCTCTACGGTGAGGATAAAGTGGGTGTCTCCGCAGGTGAACAACCCGTTTCCCAGAGGTTCCAGCTGCTGTTTGAGCTCAGCCAAATAGGAAGGATGGGTGAAGTCCCCGGTGCCCATCAGGGTAATACCCTTGACTTTGGCATACCGGCTGAGGTGTTCCACGTCCATCTCACCGCTGGTGGCCCGGCTGTACTTGGAATGGATGTGAAAGTCGGCGATAAATCTGGGCATAGAAAACCCCCGGGCAACTAAAACTTCACAATCAGCGTATATTTGTTATAACATATGTCATATTTTGACCAAATTCAAGAAAAAATAAGTTTGCGCATTTTTGTTGACAAGGCGAAGAATATATTTTATCCTTTGGCTAACGTCTCTCCAGCGAACCAATACAAGTTACCGAAAGGGGTGAGTCAATCGTGCGACCTGGAAAAATCCTGGCTGCTGCGGTGGGACTTCTCATGCTCACCATTTTATGGTGGGCTCCGGCCGATTCCATCCTGGTGCGGGCGGCAGACGATGTCCTGGTGGCTGAGGATGAAACCGTTACAGAGGACCTGGCTCTGTTCGGTTCCATCATATCCGTGGACGGATATGTCGATTCGGATGTCATCGCCTTCTCCCGGAGCATCACCGTGTCCGGGATCATCAATCAGGACCTGATGGGCGGCGCCGAGACGGTGGAGATCACCGGCCAGGTGGGCGACGATCTGCGCATTGGGGCCAGGTACATAGATGTGCGCGGCCTTGTAGGCGACGACGTCATCGCATTCTGCCAGCGTTTCACTCTTGGCGAGGAAGGCCGGGTCGGGGGAGAGATTCAGGTGTGGTGTCAGAAGGCTATCGTCCGCGGCGATGCGGACGGCAACCTGCGCATCGGCTGTGAATCAGCGGAGATCCACGGTCACGTGGGAGGCGACATCTCGGTGGATGCCAGCACCATTAAGCTGGCCGGCTCCGTGGATGGCGACGTCGAATTGACCGCCGAATCCATCACCTTGCTGCCCGGATGTACCATCACCGGCAACCTGAAGTACGTCAGCACCCAAGAGATAAATATACAGGAAGGTGCCCAGGTGCTGGGGGAGACCACCTGGGAGAAGATGGTGCCAAAAGAGAAACCCAAGAAATTGGACTTCAAACCCTTCCTAACATTCCTGAAACTGGCCATGTTAGCGGCACAGATCATCGTCGGGCTTGTCTTGATCGCCATCTCCCGCAAGCAGGCCAGTCTCATGGTCAACACCCTGACCGGCCATCCGTGGAAGAGTCTGGGCGTTGGCATCGTGTCCCTGATCTGTGTGCCCATCGCCGCTCTGATCCTGATGGTGACCATCATCGGCCTGCCCTTGGGCCTCATCGCTACTTTTCTCTACCTGATCGTCTTGTACCTGAGTCCCATTATTGTTGGTTTGACCATCGGCGGCAAAATTGTGGGGGCTTTCAAGAACGAGAGCGCAGGACGCATGGTGGGCGGTCTGATCCTCGGCCTGGTCATCCTGCGGGCGATCAGCTTCATACCCGCATTAGGAGGATTTGTCCAGTTCCTGGTGCTTATCTTCGGCACGGGTGCCCTGCTTTACTCCCGGAAACTTTCCCGGGATGAGGCCAGAGAAAAGGGGCTTATGTAAAAGCATGGTGCGCTGCCATCTGACCATGAAGTCAGTGAAAAGCCCTCCGGCTAAACCCGGGGGGCTTTTTTATGCTGTGGGCATCAATCTTCTCGTCGGCGATGCCGCAAAAAGGTCCCTTACTTTTGGTGCTCCGCTGTGTCCGCGGCCGTCAGCAGCCTGATCAGTTTGGAGGCAACAAAGAGTTTGTTCCTCTTTCTTCCCGTGGCCTCTTCAAGAATTCCGACCTCAACCAGTTTCAGCACGCCTCTCTTTACTGAATTAAAGGATTTATTCCATTTTCTGCTCAGTTTTGAAATTGAAATCACCGGGTTTATAAATATCTCCTCAATTAGTCTATGAGCAGAATGAGGAACCTTCTTGGCCATCTCCAGCTTCTCTTGATACTCAGAACGCAATTTAAGGCTATTCCTGGCACAAGATATGGCCTCTTTGGATTGAACGGCGACACCACGCAAGAAGAATTTGATCCATCCCGGCCAATCCCCCTTTTTGCTGACCATAAGAAGCTTTGAGCAATATTCATCTTTGAATCTTTCAAAAAACACTGAGGGGCAAAAAAGAGGCTGGATTAAATATCCTCTTTCACAAAGGAAAAAGGTGATCAGAAGCCTTCCAATGCGTCCGTTGCCCTTAAGGAACGGGCGAATGGCCTCAAATTGATAGTGCATCAGGGCACAGGGAATTAAAGGAAGCTGGTGGGAATGTGAGTTGAGATATTTCTCCCACGCGCTCAGTGCTTCTTTCATATCCTCAACCGATGGCGGTACATAGAGGGCATCATCAAGGCTGCATCCCGGCGGGCCTATCCAATTTTGAGTCCGGCGAAGCTCCCCGTGGGTTTCCTGCTCGTCCTTTTCATCTTCCAGCAGAACTTTGTGTGTCTCGCAGACCAGTTTTACCGATGCCGGTATTTCGTCCAACCTTGCTATTCCATATTCCATGGCCCGAACGTAATTTCGTACCTCTCCAAAATCCTGCCCCTTTGCTTCTCTAAATTCCGTGGCCTCATAGAAGAGTAAATCTCGCAGCGAAGCTTGAACACCTTCAATTCTAGAGCTTGAGATTGCCTCGCGGCGAATAGAATGACATACTAAAAAATCCGTGTTGGGAAACAACTTTCCCACTTCTGACAACTCTCTCAATAATTCATCAGCTTCAGAGAGAAGATATATGAGACGATCATCATAACTGACCGGCGGCGGTAGAGGATTAGGTACAAATGTCCAGTATCTCTCCACTGTCTGCACGCATTTTCCGGCAGGCGAATTTTTGAACTCTTCGTGATTCAACGGCTTTCGCCTCCAGCTATAGATCGGCGACAGGCTGGGGCTTTGCTGACGCTTGCCAGCAAATCCGTCAATAAAAACTTTCTTTGGCGGCTTTACTCATCCCTTCCAGTCTGACCATCTCCTTCGTATTATCGCCCTAAGTGTCCCGCATACACGAGAGATAGCCTGCCAACTGATCTGCAGACCTTCCCCGGCTGCAACCTGGCACAATCTGCTCAAAAACTAAACCATCCCCATATTGTTGTCAAGATAAATATCCATTTTCGCGTATCTGCTAACACATCTGGTCTGTCG
This sequence comes from Candidatus Zixiibacteriota bacterium, assembly GCA_030628225.1. GTDB lineage: Bacteria > SM23-81 > SM23-81 > SM23-81 > SM23-81 > DAOVRJ01. Next base: position 5,975 of record DAOVRJ010000118.1, read on the forward strand.
ATCACATAGATGCATAAAAACAGGGGCCTCAGCCCCTGTTTTCTCGCCGTGCCCCTTCTCAACAGCTTCTGCCATCGCCCATTCTACGGAAAATAGCTTATCGTCAAGGAAAATACATCCATCCTGCGCAGCCGGTTGAACTCACCTTTAGTCCAACGGTTTTCCGGACACCATCCTACGGCATAGCCCCTCCAGCCAACTCCAAACCATGCTTTAGGTCCCAGTTTCACATCCAAACCCATCTGACCGGTCCCGCCAAGGCGGGTCTTGTCCCAGTAGCTCTTGTCCTTCCAGCCCGGGTTATAGGCGCGCCAGAAGAGCGCCGCTCCCATACCTGCATAGACCAGAACCCGAGGGCTAACGGGCCAGTTGGCCAGGATTCCAAAGTTAAAGATGTACTGCCTCATTTTGGGGGTAAATCGTACCTGCTCGTCCAGGGAATCCAGCTCCACATGCTCCTTTTCCTGCGAAAAAACGTGGTCCAAACCTATCACGCCCTTTATCGCACAACCGTAGGAGAACTCCACGATAAATGGATAGTGTTGACTATACAGACTCTGCCCGTCGAGATCCTTTTTGTCCTCCTGGGCCCACAGGTAGCCTGTGCCCAGTCGAAATCCGAACGGTCTCGGCCGGTCGGCTTTCGTCTTCGTCTGCGTGAGCAGAAGGAAAATTGCCGTAAGCAAAATACTGAGAGCTGTCTTTTTTATCATCATTTTCATTGGATTGATTAGGTGAGGGCGATTCGTGAATTTCCCCAACAAGGGTTTTAGCCTTAAGTCTGAGGTTGTATACCGCGATGCAAAATGCGGCTCCACGGCCCTTTGATTTTTGGTGATGAGTGGGAGATGTCAAATTTTGCATTTTTCATTTTGCATTTTTCATTGTGGGGAAGGAGTTTAGGAGGGGGAGGTGTCCCCCTCGCTTCAGCCAGCGTGCCCTGGGGCCACTGTGGGATCTTTCCGCCGGGAACTCTCAGTAATAGTGAACGACATAATTAAAAAGGATATCTATATACCCTCTGCTGTGGCCCCCAATGCAAAGTGAAAAATGCAGAGTGAAAATTGCAAATTGATCTTGTACAGACCATGTGCTCATTTATTATCTGAAGGGTTTGACTCTCGTTTTGCATTTTTCACTTTTCACTTTACATTTTTCAATGCTCATTTTTCAGAATGTCGGGCACCGGCTGGCTATGGCCTGCGGCCATACCGTCCTCACTGTTCGTTCGGCCGGCCGCCAGCCTCGCTGTCTTCCGCTACCCCCTCTGCGTTGGGATGAGAGTTTGGTGCTGATGAAGAGGATGGCGGATATGGAAACTGAAACTCGAAACTCGGTTGGCGGTGTCGAAATTCGTTACGTCTGTCGAAATGCGTTGGTCGTCGATCGTCGTAGTAATTCAGTGATCTTTTAACGATCTCCGATTGCCGACAAC
>DAOVRJ010000195.1 GCA_030628225.1 Candidatus Zixiibacteriota bacterium
GAGAGAAAAACAACCCTTGTTGACCACCACAGAATAGGACATTTCTATTTGATTAAAAACCGGACATTTCTATTTGTGCTTGACATTTTCAGCAAAAAGATATTGACAAACTCCTGTTTTGATGTTACGATAATGTTTCATACCTGGTCCAAAACAAGAACAGACTGCCACCTTTTTTCCGGCGTTCATGGGAACATCGTCATCCGCAAGAACATAAAAGTCAATGGACCGAACAAAAGATTTTAGCTGAAAATCATTGAAGGGGGTGCACTGGAGAAAAAACTGTCTTTTAGATCTGACAAGTCATTGACCATTTTACAAAGGAGGCATCATGAAACGGGCAGTTAGTCTCATTCTCATCGCTTTTCTGACGGCGGGTTTTCTGGGCTGCGCATCCTGGACCAAGTCTCAAAAGGGCGCCGCCATAGGCACGACAGCCGGAGCGATAATCGGCGGCGTCATCGGCGATCAGGCGGGCAACACCGCCAGGGGGGCCATCCTGGGTGCCGTTGTAGGAGGAATTGCCGGAGGAATCATCGGCAACTACATGGACAAGCAGGCCGCCGAGATGGAGAGAGACCTGGAGGGCGCCAAGATCGAGCGCATCGGTGAGGGCATCAAGGTGACCTTCGACTCCGGGATTCTCTTCGACGTGGACTCGGCAAGCCTGAGGCCCGAGGCCCGGGAGAACCTGGAAAATCTGGCCAAAATCCTGAACAAGTACGATGATACCGAGATCCTCATCGAGGGGCATACCGACTCCACCGGTCCCGAGGACTACAACCAGGGACTCTCAGAGCGGCGGGGCAGCTCCGTCAGCAGTTATTTGGCCGGCCTGGGGGTTCGAAAAGTTCGCCTATCCACTGCCGGCTATGGCGAGATGCAGCCGATTGCCCTAAACGACACACCGGAGGGCCGCCAGGCCAACCGTCGAGTTGAGGTGGCCATCTGGGCCAACGACAAACTCAAAGAGACGGCCCAGAAGCAGGCTCAGGGGGGCTGAGAAATCCAAGGAAATCGTCCTCAATTCGCAAAAGGAGAAAGTACCCTTATGAAGATCAATCGAGCTCTCTTGGCAGCCTCCATCTGTCTGCTGGCGGCGATGCTGATAGTTACCACGTCCCCGGCTCAAGAAATGGTCAAAGAGATCCTGGCCGAAGCGGACACATGGATCATCTCCGATACCACCAGAATTCTCAGCTTTATCGATGACTGCAACGATCAGGCTCTGCAGACGTTGGAGAGGTCGCCCCACTGGCAATCCACCTACAACGATCTGAGCTTTCTGCTGAGCATCGATTTCGTGAGCGATCCGCAGATGGACAACACCGGCCGGATGTACTACGGAATGCGCATCACCGGCCAGACCATGGCCCTGTTTTACACCGACGAGCCGATGGGTTTCCCCCATCAACTCACCCCAAACAACTGGGACGATGTAGGACTTCACATCGGGTACTATCTGGTGCACCCTTCCGGGAAGTACATCTTGGTGGCCACCCATCTGCACGGTAACGAGAACTACGACATCTACAAGTTCGACCGCAACGGATCCTTCAAACCACTGTTGATGGACGGAAGCATCCAGTTCCGCCAGCCGGTCTTCAAGAACGAGGACGAGTTTTTCCTCATCTCCAGCGACCGCACCACCCAGACGCTGATCAAGTACACCATGTCCACAGGCCAGATCGACACCATCTACACAGAGTCTGGCTGGTTTGGGCCTGACGACTACCATGACGGAATGATCTTGTGCACCCGCTGGCTGAGCTTCTCTGAGAGCCAGCTCTTTGTGGTGGACGCCAAAACCGGCAAGGCCAAAGATCTGACGAAGAAAGGTCTTTACAACGGAGGGTTTTTCGCCCGGGACGGCAGGGTGGTCACCCAAACCTCCGCCCTTTCGGAGCCTGATGAGTTCCTCAAATTTGCCCTCATCGACCCTAAAAAGCCCAGGAAACTCAAGCTCCTTTACGATCCCAAGATGGATACAGATGAGGGATTTTTGGTGGTCCAGGAGACCGATGCGGTGGTGGCTCTCTTGAACAAGGAGGGCTATTCGCAGCTCGTCGCCTTTGATCTGGAGGGCAAAGAGATCAAAACCCCCCAGCAGAAAATCGGCGTCATCATGGGGGGCTTCCCGGCCAGCATCGGATACTTCGCCAACGAACATGGCGATATTTCCTTTAGTTTCTCCTCCCCCAACACCTCACCCAGCGCATACTCCTTCCGACTAGGCACGGAGAAGCTCAAAAAGTGGGCCACCGTCTCCACCTTCGGTTTCGACTTCTCCAACATCGACGTGCAGCTGATCCACTACCCGTCTGAAGATGGAACACTGATCCCGGCCTTTCTTTATATCCCCAAAACGGCGAAGAAAAATGGCCGAAATCCGGCAGTGGTCAACTACCACGGCGGTCCTCCCGCCCAGAGCCGCCCCTATTTCATGCGCAATGTTGCCTTTGCCCTGAGCCAGGGTTTGGTGATGATGTTCCCCAATGTCCGCGGCTCCTCGGGCTATGGACCGGCCTGGGAGGCGGCGGATAACTTAGAGGGCCGCTTCAGGGCCCTGGAGGACGACATCGCCGCCGTCGACTATCTGGTGAGAGAGGGTTGGTCCAATCCGGACAAGATCGCCATCTGGGGAGCGTCGTACGGTGGATACACCGTCAACTATCTGGCCGTCAAGTGGCCGGAGAAGTTCTCCTGTGCCATCTCGGAGGTAGGTGTGGCCGACGTCGACTACGAGCTCACTCACGGGGATATCACCTTCCAGGCTGGCTGGGAGAAAGAGTACGGCCCGGTGGGAAGCGAGCTAACTCACAAGCTCTCCCCCATCTTCTTGGCCGAAAACATCAAGCGGCCTATTTTCGTCACCGCAGGCTTCCATGATCCCCGGGTCTTCGCCGGAGGTCCGCGGCGATTCGGCTACCTGTTGAAAAAGCTGGGCAAGAATGTACTGTACTATGAGGAGGTAAAAGCCGGCCACGGAGGCAGCACCACCAGCCAGGTTGTCGAGCAATACACACGCAACTATGTGTTCATTCTGGATCACATCAAATAGTCGCTGTTGGAGAGGAACCCGAGCCCGGGTTTAACTGGCCCGGGCAAAGAAACACCCTTATACCAGAGGATTTACCATGATAAGAAAGGGCTATTCCAGTCTTATTTCGCTTGGCGTAATCGCTCTGCTTATGTCGGTTCTGCTCCTGCCATCCCTCTCGGCCTCCATGGGCAAAAAAACACCCCCCCTGAAGCTGGCCCTATCTAAAGTTGATTACAAGGCCGGGGAGGGACCCAACTCGGTAGCTGTCACCGATCTGGACGGTGACGGGCTTGATGACCTGGTGATGACCAACGTAGTGTCCAATACTGTCTCCGTTCTGTTGAACACCAGTCATAGATAGAGTGGCCGCAGGATAAAATTGGAGAATTCTGACATAAAAACCGCAGGGGCGAGGAAACCTCGCCCCTTTTTAGTGGAAATCAGTTTAAAAACCGAAACTCGAGATTCGAGATTCGAGAATCGTAAAATCAACGGACTTATGATGTGTTTTACGATTACCGATCCTCGAGTCTCGGTTTTTCAGAGGGGGTAGCGGAAAACGGCGAGGCTGGCGTGCCGGCCGAACGGGAGAGTGAGGACGGTATGGCCGAAGGCCATAGCCAGCCGGTACGGCGAAGCCGCACGCCGGTTGAAGCGAGGGGGAGACTTCCCCCTCCCAGCCCCACCCCACCAAGCGTGGAACGCGGAGTGCGGAACTCGGAGTTAAAAGCTAAAATCAGAACAAAAAGGGAGTGGGGTTGAACTCCGCGCTCCGAGTTCCCAGCTCCGCGCTCAAAAAGCTCACTTAACTCGCCCAACTCTCTTAACTCTCAGAACTCTCCAAACTCTCATTCATCTACCCCCCAAAAACAGGGAAGACGGTCATCACCGGGCGATGATCGGAGATCTCGCTCAGGTAATTGGATAGCTCATCGTCAAGCCGCAGGGTCTTGGTGTACCCCCCCTGATATTCGGGAAAAGCATCCTGGGAGATGAGGATGTGGTCGATGAGGGTACTGGACGAAGGATAGGAGCAAAAATTCAACTGGCCGGCCAGGGGAGCGGTTAGAAACTGATAGTCCTGGCTATCGTCAACGAAGACGGTAAAAGCATTGTCGCCGGGGGGATCGTCGATCTCATCGTTCCAGTCGCCGGCCACGATGTAGTCCTTTTCGGCAGAGGCGGCTATCTGGTCATCTAAATAGGCCTTCAGCTTCTCGGCGGCATCTCGCCTGCGGGCCAGGTCATCGGCATCCCGGCCGGCTTTCAGATGCATGACGATAAGCACGAAATCGAAGCGATAACCATTCCTCTGGGCCTTCACGTGGGTCTCCAGAGGCGGTCGGGTGAAGGCGTACCAGTCGTCCTCGAACAATTGCCTGGTCTGGCTCACCGACACGACGGACCGCTTGTAGATGATCCCCGTCTTCAGGTATCCCCAGGAATACTCGTCCGCGGAGAAAAAACCATCGTATTCGGGCAACTTGTCCAGGAGCTCAGCAAAGGCGGTGGTGTCGTTGATCTCCTGGATGGCGAAAAGGTCGATGTCCAAAGCATCGATGATCTTGCCCACCAGCTCCACTGTGGAACTTGTCTGGGGGAAATACTCGATATTCCAGGTGGCCAGCTCAAGGGTCTCCGCCTGGCCTTGAGGCTGCACAAAGGTCGATGGCCCA
>DAOVRJ010000183.1 GCA_030628225.1 Candidatus Zixiibacteriota bacterium
ACTTGTAACCCCTTATGTATTACTGTTTTAGCCTCAGATATGGCCACAGGCCCTTTGGCCACGATCTTCCTGGCCATGGCCATCGTCTCAGCCATCAACTGCTCCGGCGGAACAACCTCGTTCACCAGCCCACAGGATAAGGCTGCCTGCGCATCGATGATCTCGCCGGTAAAGATAAGCTCTTTGGCTTTTCCCTCTCCGATGAGCCTGGCCAAACGCTGGGTGCCGGCGAAACCCGGGATAATCCCCAGATTGACCTCCGGCTGGCCGAACCTGGCCGCCTCCGAGGCAATGCGGATATCACAGGCCAGGGCCAGCTCGCATCCTCCTCCTAAAGCAAAACCGTTGATCGCCGCGATCACCGGTTTCCCCAAGCTCTCTATCTGATCGAATACCCCCTGGCCTTTTTGAGAGAAAACCCTGGCCTGCTGGGGACTCATGTCCCGCATCTCGGCTATATCCGCGCCAGCGACGAACGCCTTGCCCTCCCCGGTGATGACCACGACCCTCACGGTCTCATCCTGGCGGAGATCTTCCAGGACGCTGGCCAACTCACCTAACGTTTGGGAATTCAATGCGTTCAAGCAATCAGGCCGGTTTATCTTGAGAAGACTGACTTCGCCCTCCCGCTCGACAATCAGGTTCTCGTATTTCATAATCCAGCCTCCTCAGATCAGGTCATTGAGAGGAAACTCCCATTTTCATCATCAGCGCCATCACGTCTTTTGGCCAAGTTTCGGTTTGGCGGAATTCGGCCCCAGCTCCCGCAGACGACTGGTAAAACAATCGATCACCTCGGCGAATTTACCCCCCTCTCCCGCGGAAATCCACTCCAAACACAACCTCTCCACATCTATCCCGAACTGCTCTAACACCTTTTTCGTCAAAGTAACTCGCGCCAGAGTCTTAAAATTTCCCGATATATAATGGCAATCGCCGGGATGACAGCCACCGATAAAAACACCATCAGCCCCCTGGGCAAAGGCGGCCAGGATATGGGAAACATCAACTCTTCCCGTGCACATCACTCTGATCAGGCTCACGTTGGCCGGGTATTGCAGACGGGAGGTGCCGGCCAGATCGGCCCCTGCATATGTGCACCAATTGCAGGCGAAGCCCACAATCTGCGGTTCCCATTTCTCATCGGACATGAGATAGAATCGCTCCTATTTGGGCCATAATTTGCTGATCGGTATAATGCTTCAAAGAGATACATCCCGATGGACACGTCGCCCCACAGGCACCACATCCTTTACACAGCACCTCGTTCACCGTCATGATCTCTTTCTGCTGATCAAAGCTGAGGGCACCATACTCACACACTCCTTCACAGATGCGACATCCGGAGCAGAGATCCTCATCGATCACGGCCGTGATGGGCTCAACCTCTACTTTGCCCCGAGCCATGGGAGCTATGGCCGAGGAGGCCGCCCCCTTGGCCTGGGCCACAGCGTCCGGGATATCCTTGGGCCCCTGGCAGCAACCCGCCAGGTAAATGCCGTCAATGGCCGTCTCCACTGGCCGAAGCTTGGGATGGGCTTCCATCAGGAAGCCATCCGATGAACGGCCCAGCCTCAGCAGACTGGCCACAGCCTGGGTGTTGATATTGGGAACCATGCCCGCGGCCAGGACCACCAGATCCGCCTCCACCTCCACCGTCTTGCCCAGGAGAGTATCCTCAGCTCTGATCACCAACCGCTGGCTCCTTCTATAGATCTCCGCAGGGTTGGCTCGCCGATAGAAAACTCCCTCCTCCTTCACCCGCATGTAGAACTCCTCAAAACCCTTGCCGAAAGCCCTTACGTCCATGTAGAAGACGGTTACATTCGCCTGGGGAACTCTCTCTTTGACCAGGTGGGCCTGCTTGGCAGTGGCCATGCAGCAGACCCGGGAGCAATACTCATTGCCCACCGTCTCGTCCCGGGAACCCACGCAGTGAATGAAGGCCACATCCTTTGGCTCCCGCCCACCGATGAGAATCTTGCCCCCGGTGGGCCCCGATGGGGAGGATAACCTCTCAAACTCCAGACCGGTGATCACGTTCTCATACTGGTCGTAGCCATACTCCGGCTTCAGGGAAGGGTTGAACTGATCGAATCCCGTGGCCACCACGATGGTCCCCACCTGAACCTCGACCAGCTCATCCTCCATATCGTAGTCGATGGCATCGGGCTTACAGACCTTCTGGCACTTTTTGCACTCGATACAAACATCTCTTTCAATGACGAATTTGTTGGGCACAGCCTGGGGGAAGGACCGGTAAATGGCTTTTCTCTCGGAGAGTCCCATGTTAAATTCATCGGGCACCTTTACCGGACACGCTTCGGCGCAATCATTGCAGCCGGTGCACTTATCCCAGTCGACGAAGGTCGCCTTGCGGCGGATCCTGGCGGTGAAGTTGCCCACAAACCCGTCGATCCCCTCTATCTCGGAATAGGCATAGAGCCGTATATTCGGATGCCTCTCCACCTGGACCATCTTGGGCGTTAAGATACATGCCGAACAGTCCAGGGTGGGAAAGGTCTTGTCCAGCTGAGCCATGTGCCCGCCGATGCTGGGCTCTTTCTCCACCAGGTGGACCTTGAACCCGGCGTCGGCGATGTCCAGGGCTGCCTGTATGCCGGAGATACCAGCCCCGATCACCAAAGCCTGAGGCGTTACGGGAGCCTCCTTCACATCCAGGGGCTCTAACAGTGAGCTCCTGGCCACCGCGGAGGCCACCAGCCTTTTGGCCTTTTCAGTGCCCTTTACTATATCGGCATGAACCCAGGAGCAATGTTCCCTTATGTTGGCGATTTCCAGACAATAGGGATTCAGCCCCGCCTCCTGCAAGGTTTTGCGGAAGGTGGACTCGTGCAAACGAGGAGAGCAGGAAGCCGTTACCACCCGATTGATCCCTAACTTCTGGATATCCTTCATGATCAGCTTCTGCCCGGGATCCGAACAGACATAGGGATAATCACGTGCCACGATCACATCGGGCAAAGAAGAGGCGAACTTCACCAGCTCGGGGACATCGACGGTGGCGCTGATGTTCAAACCACAGTGACAGACGTAAACCCCGATCCTCAGGTCACCCACCACCTTTTCTTTCTTCTTTGCCACCAGCTTCTCCTGCGCAGGATAACAGCATCTCTATGGCACTTACTTCACTCAATCAAACTTCATAGACCGCTTCATTCTTCCTTTTTTATGGCATCCCGCCCGGCGCGCAGAAGAGCTATAGGACCTTTCCGGCTTTTCTTGTCCACCAGCTCCTGGAGAATCGCATCCAGCCCTTGGGCGATCATCTCGGCGACCCGCCTGGTGTTGCCCGTTCGGGAATAAAATACCACCAGGCTTTTCAATGGATCATCCTCCCCAAAGACCTCAATTTCCCTTCATCTCGGCGATCTTCTCCGTCAGGGCCGGCACCACCTGAAACAGATCGCCGACGATGCCATATTGGGCCACAGAGAAGATGGGCGCGTTGGGGTCTTTGTTAATGGCCACAACCGTCTCCGAGCCTCCCATGCCGGCCACATGCTGAAAGGCACCGCTGATACCCACGGCCACGTAAAGCTTCGGCTTCACCGTGCGACCCGACTGGCCTACCTGGCGATCCGCCGGCAGCCACCCGGAGTCGGTGACGGGCCGCGAACAGGCCAGCACTCCTCCCAAAGATTTGGCCAGCTCCTCCACCAGGGGCATGTTCTTCTCCTCCTTGATACCCCTCCCCACGGCGATGACCACATCGGCCTGGGTGATATCCACATCACCGACGGCCGCCTCGATGTACTCCAGGAACTTTCGATAGCTGATCTCCCCGGCCAGGGGAGAATCCACGGCCACCACCTGGCCCTGGAGATCCTCTCCGGAAACGGGAAAGGCGCCCGACCGCACGGTTACCATGCACTGGGAGCCGACGAAGGAAACCTCCGCGCTCAACTTGCCACCGTAAACCTGCCGGATGGCCAGGGGAACGCCATCCCTCAATTGCAGGTCCACACAATCTGTGACCAGGGGCAGGTCCAGCTCCGCGGCCAGGGGCGGGGCCACATCGACCCCAAAGGCGGTGTGTCCGATCATGGTCAGGTCCGGCTGTCTTTCTCTGATGACGGAGCTGAGAACCATCTGATACGCATCGGCATTGAAGTTCTCCAGCCTCTGATCCTCGACCACCACCACCTGGTGGGCCCACTTTTTCAGGGTTTCGGAAAAGCCGGCTACCTTGTGGCCTAAAAGCCCGGCCACAAGCTGAGCGTCCATATTCTGGGCCAGCTCTCTGCCCTTGGAAAGCATCTCCAGGGTGATGTCCCGGAGCTCACCACCCCGGTGTTCGGCCAACACAAAGATCTCCTTCATCTACACCACCCCCTTTTCCCGGAAAATTCCGGCCAGCTTCGCGGACACCTCCTCCGCTGCCCCCTCCAGAATCTCGGCGCCCTCGCCCCGGGGCGGGGCGTACAGTTTCTCCAGGTGAGTTTTGGATCCCGCCTGGCCGACCTCTTCCTCCGCCAGATCCAGATCAGACAGGTCCATGACCTTAATCGTTTTTTTCATCGCCTTGCGGAGCCCCAGGATAGAGGCATATCGGGGCTCGTTGATCCCGGTCTGAATTGTCAGGACAGTGGGCAGGTCGATCTGCAGGAGCTCGTGGGTTCCCCCTTCCAGCTCCCTCTCAACCCGGGCGGTCCCGTCCAGAATCTCCAGACCCACCACCATGGTGGCGTGCGGCAACTCCAGAAGCTCCGCCAGGGTCGCACCCACCTGGGTATATCCATCATCGCTGGCCATACAGCCGGTCAAGATCAGATCAAATTTCATATTTTTTAACGCTTTGCAGAGGATTTTCGCCGTGGCGTATGCGTCCGACATCTGGAACCGCTCATCGGTCAGCCGCACCGCCTCGTGGGCGCCCTTGGCCAACAGGGAGCGAAGCATCTTGTCCGCCGACTCGGGACCCAGGGTGACCAGGGTTACCGTCCCGCCAAACTTTTCCGTCAGTAGAAGAGCCTCTTCCACGGCGTAGTTATCGGCCTCGTTGACATCGAAGACCA
>DAOVRJ010000274.1 GCA_030628225.1 Candidatus Zixiibacteriota bacterium
CGGCGGCAGTTTTGACCAGCCCGAGGGTCTGGAGATCGATCCGCACGGTTGGGCGATGATCTGCCCGGGTTTTAGCTTGGGCAATGCAAAAGAGAAATCTCTGGCTGTTATGCTTGATCAATATGAGAATTCCGAAAATATCCTCTGGCATCTGATTCGTCAACAAGGACCGGCCGGGCTGCTGGATCTAGCCTGCCAGAAAGGATATATCCAGCGCGATTTGTACGCCAGCGTCTGTCACCTCTGTTATGAGGTCAGAAAATTTTTATCTCCTCATTATCCCGATAACTTGGCCCCGACCAGCTGCTACATGGAGTTGAGCCGGAAAGGTTAATAGATAAGATGACCGCTTTGTATCGACGGTTGCGAAAATTGTTCGAGCAGGCCGTGTTGGATTACCAGATGCTCCAGGAAGGCGATCGCGTGCTGGTGGGCGTATCCGGTGGTGTTGACTCCCTGTCCCTGCTTGCTCTGCTCTCCGGCCCAAAGATCGCTGTGACCGAGGATATCTCCCTAGTAGCTGTTTACCTGGATATGGGTTTTGAGAAGAATGGAAAGAAGAATTGGAATCGGTTGGAACGTCATTTCCAAGAGCTGGAATGCGAGTGCGTCATGGAGAAGACGCAGATTGGAGTTCGGGCCCATGGAGCGGAGAACCGCAAGAACCCCTGTTTTTTATGCGCGCGGTTGCGGAGAAAGCGGCTTTTTGAGATCGCGCAACGGACAGGCTGCACAAAAATAGCTCTGGGGCACCACAAGGACGACATCGTGGAGACCTTTTTTCTCAATGTGTTTTTTAGCCGGGAAATTAGCACCATGGTTCCAAATCAGGAGGTTTTCGACGGCAAATTTCGGATTATTCGCCCCCTGGCCTATATCGACGAGTTTTTGCTCAAAGCTTTTGCCCGGGAATCCCAGCTGCCCGTGATGGCCGATTCTTGTCCTACCAGCCGTATCTCCCAGCGGGCGGTGGTGAAGAAGATGCTGGCGCAGTTGGAGCGAGAGCACCGGGGTATTCGGGATAACGTTTTCAAAGCATTAAGCAACGTCAAATCAGAGTATCTGTTAACCCGATCCTTTTAGAATAAAAGTGGGCAGTGCTAGCGGTGCCCCGCATTCTGATAGCTGTGCGGAGCGATAACACCACAGAGATGTGTGAGAGGCTGGTGAGAAGAAAGTATCTTGTATAGAGATGCCATTTTGGGATTTTCCAACTTGTTGGTGATCCAGGGCACCTGTTTTCGCCTCCTGGTCGTCGGCAAGGCTGGAAATGATGGGCAGGGGATGGCTGCCATAGCTGATAACCAAAGCGTCTTTGAGAACTGAATTGCTCCACGAACCCGGGCTGTTTTTCGTCTGGAGAACCATGTTTTCTACACGAACACATACCTGGTTTGGGTTGATTTTTAGCCTGGTCCTTTTCGTGATGTTGGGGTTACCTCTTGGGGTTTCCCCCCCCTGTTGTCAGGCCCAGTCTGACGGCCTCATCGAGGGCACGGTGAGCGATCAGGTGACGGGAAAACCTCTGGCAGGCGTCAATGTGATCGTCGTGAATACCTCACGGGGCACAGCCACAGATACGCAGGGCCATTTTCAGCTATTGCTGCCGCTGGACCTCTACCGGTTCCGGTTTGAGATGATGGGCTATCAAGATCTAGTTTTGGGGCCCTTCCAGTTGGAGTTTGGTGCCCAACTGAGGGTAGATGCGCAGTTGATAGAGGAAGCCATTGTTTTTGATGAGGTGGTGGTGGTAGGGGAGAGAAAAAGTTCCCTGGAGGAGCGGCAGGTCAGCTACCATTTTATGGAGAGCCAGCAGGTAGAAGGCGTCACAGGCACTGCCGAGGATGTGCTGCGCACCGTGCAAACTCTTCCCGGCGTCGTCTCCCCCGCAGATTTCCTGGGCAGGATCTACGTACGAGGAGGACGGGCCAGCGACAATGTGGTGATTTTAGACCGGGTGTTCATCTATGAGCCGTACCACCTGGGTGGATTGGTCAGCATTTTTAACCCCCAGCTCATCGATTACGTGGAATTCCACGCCGGAGGCTATCCGGCCAAGTACGGAATGGCCATGTCGGCCATATTGCGGGTACATAACAGAACAGGCCCCCAACGGCGTTTTCGGGGGGAGGTCAGCCTGAGCTGCATCAGCGCCAACGCTGTACTGGAGGGGAAATTGCCCGGCCAAAGAGGAAATTGGATTTTCTCCGCCCGTAGATCCTATCACGACAAGCTGATGCAGGCTCTGGGCACTTTCGAGAACTATGTGTTTCCTCACTTCCACGATCTCCAGCTAAAGGTCACATATCCCCTGAACGAGAACCACGTGTTCACCCTGGGTGCTCTCCATTCTGGAGATGCTCTGAAGATCGAGCTGAAAAACCCGGACGACCGAGCCGATGCTGTGGCCGACAGCGGAGATCTGGTCTGGGACAACAAGCTGGCCATAACCAGCCTTGACTGGAACTGGATCATCTCACCCACGTCTTTTTCCCACACGACCATAGCCTATTCGGAACAGCCATTTCATTCGGAGATCATGGGCGTTCAGCACCAGTGGTTTGGCGGTAAGACGAGAAACGTAGATCTGAACGCCGATCTCAGCGTGTTTTCCCTGGGGGACCATGAGTTGGAAACGGGTTTTTATTTGCGTGGATCAGATGTGGATCTGGATATCAATTTTAATCGGGAGTGTTTGCTGCACTCCACGGAAAACAGCAATGTGGCCATCGACACAGCCATGTTTCAAACCATGGTGAAAAAAAAGTACGGCTATGCGGGATTCTATCTTCAGGACCGATGGCATGTGGTTCCGCCGGTGCTCAGCGTGGGATACGGCTTGCGGTGTGAGTCCATGAGCACCAGCTCTGCCATGCCTCTGAGCCCCAGGTTTAACCTTACCCAATGGGTGTCCGAAAATACCTTGCTCAAGTTTTCCTGGGGACATTACTATCAGTTCTCCAAGGATCCATTGCAGACGGAACCTCCTCTGGGGTCAAGCAGCTTAAAGCCGCAGAAAGCCATCCACTATATCCTGGGTCTGGAGCATCTGCCCGCTTCAAACACCAAAGTTCGTCTGGAGGGCTACATCAAGGACCTTTC
>DAOVRJ010000256.1 GCA_030628225.1 Candidatus Zixiibacteriota bacterium
GATCGGTCTTTCAGTATCATTTTTACTGGTACACCTGCGCCTGCTGGGCAAATCCACCCGGTTGGGTCAGAGTGAAGACCAGAATGTTCACCCCAAATTGCATTTGCCGCGTGTCATTGATCGGGCCGCCCTTGCTGGCCGGGTTGATTCGCCAGTCTCCGTTCCAGGCGTTGTTCAGGCTTTTATTGGAAAAAAGGATCACCATGTGGCCATCCAGGAAAACCCCTTCCAGGTATTCATAGATGGTTTGAGATCCGCGGCCGGGATAGGGACCCCGGGCCACATCATCCCCGGCCGGCGGCCCGTCGAAGTCGAAGAAGCAGTGGTAGAGCCAGTGATCGCCGGGGACCTTCTCGAAGATGGCGTCCTCGCCTAAAGCGGCCTTGATCAGGGCTCTGGACGATGTATCGAAGGGCCCGCCCTTCAGGAAATAGGAGTCATCGACCAGTAAGAATCCACCGGCGCGCAGATATTCACCCAGGTTCCTGGCCTCGGCCGCATTATACTCAAGCTGATAGTGACCGGTTATGAAGATAAGGGGTACCTTGAGGCGGATCAGGTCCCCGGAATCCATGGTGAATCGCTGTTTAATATCCACCTTGATGTCCGTGTAGGTCTCTAAATATTCGGCCAGGTTGGCCATAGCCCGGGGCGAGGTGTTCCAGTCCGGATCGCCGCCGTAATCGGTCCGGGAGGTCTTGTACTTGACCAGATCCATGTGAAAGTAACCCTTGAGATCCCTTTTATCGTTGGGATTCACCATGATCTGCGCCCGATACCGGCCGGTGTCCATGTCGCTTACATCCAGGAGATCTTCTCCCAGGTTGGTTATCTCCGGCTCCTTCACATTAACCACATCTCCGGCGATGATCTCGGGACCCAGCACCAACTGCTGAGGAGCCAGGTCTCTCTCCACTATCTCCCCAGGTTTTGCCAGGGAGGCCAGGGCTGTTCCGCCGTGGATGGCGGCGGTGCGCATGGTCCGGGGGATGGCCGATTGGGGGCGAGCGATCTTTCTGGTCAGCTGACGCTGCACCACCACTGGCCGTTTCATCAGCTCCAGGGCCTTGGACAGGCGGGGTGCCCTCTGCACGAACTTGACGCTCATGGGCTTGCGCACCGGTTTTTCCCGTTCCGGGAGCTCCACGTGGTAGAAAATCAGAACGGCGTGGAAAACCAGGGAGATCAGCAGGCTCCAGTAAAGGGCCTGGCGAGGTTTCAGCCCTGGAGCCTCCAGCTCTATGCGCTGTGTTCTCAGCGGCATAAGCTACTACCTCACGATGGCCTATTTTTCTTCTTCCTCTGGCTCGGTGGCTATGGCCAGCTCGTCGATGCCTACTCCCTTGGCCGCATCCATAACGTCAACAACCACCTCATGATAGGTTTTTTTGTCGGCCTTGATGATCAGGACCTTGCTGCGGTACATTTCTTTGGCCTCCAGGAGGGCTCTTTCCAGGTCCTCCATGACCAGTGGGACCCCGTTCAGCTCCAGCTCACCATCTTTGGAGATGACGATGTTCAGATCTTTCTCCGGAGGCATGTCCGACTCGGCCGCCTTGGGCAGGTCAACGCGCAGGCCCGGTGTGGTGGAGAAGACGGTGGTGACCATGAAGAAGATCAACAGCAAGAAGACGCAGTCCACCAGGGGGGTGATGTCCAACTTGGTATCTTCAAGTTTGCTCTGGGTTCTTCTCAAATTAACAGCTCCTGAAGAAACGGCCTACTACAGGCCCAGCTCCTCCTTGACCTCCTGCTCCAGACGGGAGGCTTTCTCCTCGGTGATGTTCAGCAGGATTCTCTTCCTGTGCAGGAGCTCTTTCTCTCCCTCTTCCAGGGTTCCGTCGGCATAGGCCAATTTCAGGGTCTCCTTGTAGGAGACGAAACGGCCCACCTCGGTGATCAGGGCGTTAACGAAACCATGGGAAAATCGCTCCATGCCGATGAGGATCTTGTTGACCCGCTGCCGCAGATAGCTGTACACGGTCACCGTGGGGATGGCGATGATCAGGCCGGCAGCGGTGGTGATCAGGGCCTGGGAGATACCCGCGGCCACGGCGCGCGGGTCGCCGGTGGCGCCCACGGCGGCGATGGATTTGAAGGCCACGATCATGCCGGTCACCGTGCCCAGAAGGCCCAGCAGGGGAGAGACTCCTCCCACCGTGCTGAGAACGGGCAGAAAGCGCTCAAGATAGGATCGGCCGGCCTCCTCGGTGGTAGCGATAAGCTCATCCCTGATCTCGCCGATGGTCCTGGTCTCGTGCATCAGGGCATCGTACCTGTCCATGACCAGGGTGAAGACGTAGGGGAGAAGGCCTCTGTTTTTGGCGCAGTGAGATTTGGTCTCCTCCATGCCTCCGGTTTTCAGCGCCTCTGCCGCTTGCAACAGGTAGGAATTGGCCTCGCTTTTAGTGGGTATTTTGTGCAGAGACCAGAGACGCTCGATGATGAAGGCCACGGATAGTAAGGAGCACAGCACCAGAGGGACCATCAACGGGCCCCCTTGGACGATCAGTTTAAACATTCAGGACCCCCTTAGGCTAACGCGCTAAATTCGGCCACATCTCGCATTCGCTGCGTGAAATGCTAAAAGTTATCTTCGATCCAATCCTTATGTTCAGTGGCAAAGGCCACCGCATCCCGATGTTCCGGCAAGTCGCCGTACTGTTCGATCAGCTCGTTGTAAGTCTTCAGGGCTTCACCCCAGCGACTCAACTGCTCATAGCTGGCTCCGATGTTGGTCTGCGAGCCCGCCACCACGTCGGTGCCGGGATACTCCTCGATGATCTGCTGGAAAGCCTCGATGGCCGCCAGATATTTTTTCTCATCGAACAGAGCAACGGCCTCCTGATAGGCCAGGTAAGAGGTGATCTGACTTAGCTCGTGGATGAGGGCTCGAGCCTTCTGGGCGCGAGGACTCTGCGGATAAAGACTGATAACCTTCTGGTAGGCCGCCTCGGCGCCGTCGTAATCCTTCTGGTTATAATAGTGATCGCCAACGGTGAACAGGGCGTCGGCGCCATACTCGCCCCCCGGAAACCTGGTGGCCACCTCTTGAAGGATGGCCACGGCCTTCTGGTCCTGGTCCAGCTGAAACTGGCACCAGGCCGAGTTGTAGAGGGCTCCCTCGGCATACTTCGATTGGGGATGATCGCGCAGTACCAGCCGATAGGCCGCAGTAGCCTTTTGGTATTGGTGGTTGTTATAATGGCACTCGGCCACCTGATATTGCGCCTCGCTCACCATATCGCTGTGCGGATATTTGCTCACTATCCTTCCAAAAGCCTTCCCGGCCTCGGTCCACAGGCCCC
>DAOVRJ010000211.1 GCA_030628225.1 Candidatus Zixiibacteriota bacterium
ATCGTGGTCATGGAGATCGCCGGCCTGGGCGTGGATCCGCATCAGGCCGTGGAGATGCTTCAGAAGAATGGCTGTCTGGTGGTGGTTTTCGGGCCCACCAAGATCAGGGCCGTGACCCATCTGGATGTGAGCGAGCAAGATGTTTTGCAGGCGGCCCGGATATTCCAGGAGACCTTCTACGGGCTTAGATCCCGAGGTTGATATGGCTAAACAGTGGCTTATTAACGAGATAGACGAAGAAAAGCGCGATTGGATCAGCCGCCAGCTGAGCATCTCGCCCTTGCTGGCCACCGTTCTGCTGGGCCGGGGTGTTGAGGAGCCGGTTCAGGCGGAGAGGTTTTTGGAGCCGCAGATATCCCATCTGAACGATCCCTTCCTGCTACCTGACATTGAGCCCGCCGTGGGCCGGATATGGAAGGCCATCACCGACCATGAGAAGATCGTGGTCTTCGGACACGACGATATTGACGGGGCCACCAGCACTACCATCATGATGGAGATTCTCCGGCATCTGGGTGCCAGCTCCGACGATTACATTCCCGACCGCGTCACGGAAGGGTACGGGTTCCGGCGCGGGGTTCTGGAGCGCTTTGTGCACAACGGTGTCAGCCTGCTGATCACCGTGGACAGCGAGTCCAGCGATTTCCCGGGGATGCTCATGGCGGCCGAAATGGGTCTGGACGTGATCATCACCGACCACCACGAGATCCAGGGCCGGTTGCCCAAGGCCCTGGCGGTGATCAACCCCAAACGGGGAGACAGCCGGTATCCTTTCCGCAACCTGGCCGGGGTGGGGGTGGCCTATCAATTGGCCAGAGCCCTCACCGGCGATTCCGATTTCGACTTCCACCGGTACCTGGATCTGGCCGCCCTGGGCACTATCGCAGATCGCGTGCCCCTGGTCGATGACAACCGGGTCTTCAGCCGTCTGGGCGAGCAGCAGTTGAGAGTTTCCTCGAGGCCGGGGATCGTCGCTCTGCGCCACTTGCTGGCGGCGGAGGTCTCCTCCCAGGCGATAAACGGCCCCCTTAGATATGGGGTCAGCCGTGACGGCAAATATTCGTCCGCTCAGTTGCTACAGACCGGCGATGCTCAGCAGGCCGAGCAGATTGCCGAAGAGTTGCTGGAGGAGAGCCGGCGGAAGCAGCGAGAAACCCAGGTTGCCTGTGAGAGTATTCTGGCCAGGGTGCAGGAGGAAAAGCTGTTCCAGTCCAAGGTCATCGTCATCGTGGACCGTGAGGTGCCGGTTCGATCCCTGGGAGCCTGCGCCAGCGCCATCCGGCGACACTATGGGCATCCGGCGGTGGCCATCGGGTTTAAGCAAGGGCATATGGCTGGCGAGGGACGGGCTCCGATAGGTTTTGATGTCTTCGCCGCCTTCGAATACTGTGCCGACCTGTTCGTTCAGTATGGGGGACACCGGGGAGCCGGGGGGTTCTCCATGGACCCCCAGAATATGAACAAGTTCCGCCAGAGGATCGAACGTTTCGCCGAAGAGATCTCCGGATGGCGGTTCTCGCACCCATATCTGAGGATCGATGCCCTTGTGGACCCCGCCAGGATCGATGGCCAGTACTTGACCCAGCTTGATCGGCTGGTTCCCTTCGGGCAGGCCAACAACGAGCCGCAATTTTGCGTGCGGAAGGCCCGCATTGAGATTTTTGCAGAGCCCCGGGAAGATGGTTCCCTGGGCACCGTCAATGCTGTTGCCTTTCAATTGGCCGAGAACCGGGGGGTGCGTTCGAGCATCTTTGAGATCCTGGCCTCGGCCAGGGTGGCCGATGTGGTTTACAACCTAACTAGGTCGCAGGATGGATCTCCCCTGGTCCTCGTTGAGGACGTGAAGGTGGATTAGACCTGCGGCAGATTTGACATTACGAATATGGTTCGTTATTTTTTTGATTAGGGAACCAAACATATAGTGCATAAAATAAGCATGTTTGCGCAGAAGGAAGGGGATGAGATGAACAGATTTCCAGGTATGAACAGGGCTGTTTTAAGCCTGGTTGTGCTGATCATTGCTGCAACGGCCGTCGCCGGAGCCGCACAGGGTCCTACATTGGAGGAGATCCAGCAGGCCATCGCAGAGCAAGGCGCCCGGTGGGAGGCCAGGGAGACTTCCGTTTTCAGGCTTGCCCCTGAGGAGCGCCGGCGTTTGTGCGGCGCTCAGTGGGTCGTTCCCGCCCCCGAGGATATAAAGCCCCCGCCCGTCCACTTCCCCGAGGCCACCACCCTCACCTCCCTGGACTGGCGGGACCACAACGGACATAACTGGACCACGCCCATCAGGGACCAGGGTGGCTGCGGAAGCTGCGTGGTCTTCGGCTGCATGGCCGCCTTTGAGGCCGCCATGAGCGTCCATTTCGACGCGCCCGAGCCCGCCTACGACATGTCGGAGCAGCATGTCTTCTCCTGTGGGGGAGGGAGTTGTGAATGGGGCTGGAACATCGCTCCCTGTTTTAATTACATCAAAGAGCTGGGTGCCCCGGATGAGGACTGCTACCCATACCGGGCCATGGATGACCAGCCGCCTGATCATGGTGCTCCGTGTAGCGAGAGCTGTGCGGACTGGACGATCAGGGCCCGGAAGGCATCCGATTGGGGATGGGTGACCGGCTGCTCGGTGGATGAGATGAAGAACGCGCTGCTGAACGGCCCTGTGGCCGCCTACATCAAAGTGTATAGCGATTTCTTCGCCTATTCCTCCGGCATCTATGTGCGCACCAGCGATCACGTGGAAGGTGGACACATCATCTCCATCGTCGGCTGGAGCGATCTCGATAGCTGCTGGATCTGCAAGAACAGCTGGGGTGATGACTGGGGTGAGGATGGCTGGTTTCGTATCCGCAAGGGCACCAACGAGAGTCAGATTGAGGCCGCTGTGGCCTGGGTTGTCCCCATGACCGCTGAGTATCCCAACTTGGTTTTTTCCGCCTATGTGGTTGAGGACAGCACCGGCGACGGCGATGGTGTGCTGAACCCCGGAGAAACTGGTCGGCTGCGGGTGGGCATTTACAACCAGCAGACATGGGCCACGGCCACGGCGGTGTCGGGAGTTCTCTCCACTGAAGATTCCCGGGTCACCATCCACGACCTTCTGGCCTACTACGGAGAGGACATTGCCTCAGGTCAGGTTGTGTGGGAGGAGGATGATGAATTTACCCTCACCGTGGGGGAGGATGTCGGCGTGTGCCAGATCCCCCTGTCCGTGGAAGTCTCGGCCAACAGCGATAAAGGTCAACATTACACTACCGTTTTGGATTTTAACCTGGCGGTCACTTACGATCAGTGTGGCTGGCCGGTGGATCTGAGTTCCTCAGTGCGTTCTTCACCCCTGCTGGAAGATATGGACGAAGATGGATCCAGGGACGTGGTGGCCGTCGATTATCTGGGTACCCTTCATGTCTGGGACAAGGCTGGCCAGGAGAAGGCCGGCTTTCCCATCACTGTCGACGGCGATGTTTGGGGTTCTCCGGCGGTGGGCGATGTGGACGGCGACGGGCATCTGGACATCGTCTTCGGCTGCAAGAACGACACGGTGTACGCCTTCACCAACACCGGAGCTCGCCTGTTCGCCAGGGGAGTGGGGGCGGCTGTGCTCTCCACGCCGGCCCTTTTCGATCTGGATGGCGATGGCCATCTGCAGACCATCGTGGGGACTCTTGGTGGCAGTATGTATGTCCTGGAAGGCGATGGCTCAGATTATGGGAGCTTCCCTGTTTCCATAGGCGGACCCATTTTTGCCGGCCCGGCCGTGGCCGACCTGGATGAAGACGGCATCCGGGATATCATCTGGGGCAGCACGGACAGGAACGTGTACGCCATCTCCACGGTCACCGGGGAGATCCTTTCCGGGTTCCCGGTGAGCGCTGCCGGGATGTTCGTCTCGGCGCCATCAGTGGCCGATATCGATGAGGATAGTTATAATGAGATAGCCGTCGGCTGTGATGATGGGAATCTCTACCTTATCAGCCATCTGGGAGAGATCCAGTTTACCGTGTCCAGTGGCCAGATGGTGCGCTGCTCACCGGCCATCGCGGACGTTGATGGGGATGACCATCTGGATATCGTTTTCACCTCCAAGAGCGGACAGGTATACGCGGTGGATAGAGCGGGAAATGTGCTTTCCGGCTGGCCTTTTCAGGCGGGGGGCTTCATCGAGTCATCCCCGGCCATTGTCGATATGAACGGAGATGATATGCTGGAGGTGATTTTCGGGAC
>DAOVRJ010000096.1 GCA_030628225.1 Candidatus Zixiibacteriota bacterium
AACAATCTCCCAACCCAAACCTCGCCACGAGGGGGTAGCGGAAGACAGCGAGGCTGGCGGCTGGCCGAACGAATAGTGAGGACAGTATGGCCTGTAGGCCATAGCCAGCCGGTGCTGCGAAGCAGCACGCTGGCTGCAGCTAGGGGGAAACATCCCCCTTCCAACCCAACCACCCCAAATGAAAATTGCAAAGTGCAAATTTCAAATTGAAAAATGAAGTACAAAACCAATCAAATAGGTTTGCAGTTTATCAATAAGTTCATGCTAAGTCAATTCACCCTTCCCAACCCCATGAGCATCGCTATTTTGTCATTCTTCGTTGCTCAGCGTCGCTTGCGCTCCGCTGATGCTACTTAGAATGACAGAAACCCAACAATCAATCTCATTTTGTTGGGTTGCGCTGCGTTTGACCCAACCTACATTAGTATTCTCCTGTAAGCATCCCAATGATGAGCTGTCCGTGAGGCCACCCGATACACGAAGAAATTTTTCTCCTTGACAAAAGGAGAAAATAGCACTATATTCTCCCTGCATAAAGGAGAATATTTGTGAGACGCGAACAAAACACCGGTTTTTCTCACTCTCGGCTGGCTGAGCATCTGGCCGATGCCTTGGCTGCTCCCTGGCCGGAGCTGACCCCGCGGAAAATGTTGCATCGTGTCACCTTCCCGGGCAAGGCGACGGCCGTGGTGGGCATGCGCAGAGCGGGGAAGACCACCTTTCTGCACCAGATGCGGTACATCCGACATGAGCAGGGAATCGCCCGGGAGCGCCTTCCCTACATCAATTTCGAGGACGAGCGGCTTGCCGGTCTGGTCGTTGAGGACCTCACTGTCCTGGTTGAGGAATACTACCGACGCTTCCCGGCACTGCGGGGACGCGAGACGGTCACCTGGTGTTTCGATGAAATTCAGGTCGTCCCGGGCTGGGAGAGATTTGTTCGCCGGCTGTTGGACAGCGAGAAGGTGGAGATCTTCGTCAGTGGTTCGTCGGCCGCTCTTCTGTCGCGCGAAATCGCCACCTCCATGCGTGGTCGCGCCTGGGAGGTAGTGATATTCCCATTCAGCTTCGAGGAATACCTGCGCCACCATGGCGTTCCCCTGCCCCAGCGGCTTGATGTGCTCCCGGCGCGGGAGCGCTCTCTCCTCGAGGGAGCGTTGCGGGATTATCTGATCATCGGCGGCTTTCCCGAGGCCCAGGGATTTGATGCCAACACCCGCCACCGCCTTCTCTTGGACTACGTTGATGTGGCCATTCTGCGGGATGTGGTGGAGCGCCACGGGGTAAGCAACGTGGTCAGCCTGCGCTGGCTGGTCCGGCACCTGCTGGGCAATCCGGGTGCACTCTTTAGCGTGGAGAAGTTCCATGCCGCCCTCAGATCGCAGGGATTGGCCGTCGGAAGGGACACGCTCCACCAGCTTTTGAGATATCTGGAGGATTGTTTTCTGGTTCGGCTCACCTGGGTGGAAGCGAGTTCCGAACGCCGCCGCATGGTAAATCCACGCAAGGCCTACCCGGTGGATCCTGGCTTCATCCCCATTTTCGATCGATCGGGGAAAACCAACATCGGTCATGCCCTGGAGACGGCGGTGCGCGTCGAGCTGGAACGGCGTGGCATGGAAGTGAGTTACGTGCGCACCCGTGATGGCTTGGAGGTGGATTTCCTGGCCCGATCCCTTGAGGGTCGAGAGGCATTGATCCAAGTCTGCGCTGATTTGAGTGATGGAGCTACTCGGGAGCGGGAGATTCGGGCGCTTCAGGGGGCGGCTGAGGAACATCCGCAGGCCTCGTTTCATCTGATCACCATGGCGCTGGAATCGGCGCGGAACATCCCCAAGGACATCCACGTTCACAACGCCGCTCTGTGGTTCCTCGAACCGTGGATCGATAAGTCCCGCCTCAACCAAAGAGGCCATTTTTCGGGAAGGGAGGACTGATCCGTGCCACCCAACATTAGGTGGCATCGGGTCACCGTACCCGACGCCGTAAGACTATTTGGTTGAACCGCCGTCCATCACGTTCGTTTTTGAAATATGTCCTCACCAGCAGCTTCACACCCAAAACAATCTCCCAACCCAAACCTCGCCACGAAATCGTAGGTTGGGTTGAGGAACGAAACCCAACAATCAATCTCATTTTGTTGGGTCGCGCTGCACTTGACCCAACCTACATTGTATTCTCCATCCACACCGCCGCCCCGGGCGAGGTAACCTCGCCCCTACATATTCATTCTTAAGGGGCAAGGGTGGTTCCATTTCCTCCATCAGTTCCATTTTTTCCACGATTCAACCGCCATTGCCATTGCTACTGAGCGAGACTCGAGATTCGGCAAAAACAAGCTTGACACACGTCATCAGATGCCCTATTATTAAAAGTGATCTGAACAAATTAACTCTCTATCATTGCACTGCAACGGTAGGTTTATTGACTCCAGGGGGTTAGGGGGCGTCCCTAACCCCCTGTTTTACATCGCCAGAATGATCTTTTTCATATATTAGTTGACATTCGGTCCGGATTTTGATATGATATTGCAGAGAAGTGATAATGTCCTTCGCCTTACTTATTCTCCATAATTCTCTTGAGGGGATCCTGGCGGATGAAATATCGTATCTTATTAGAGAAAGATGAAAATGGCGTTTTTGTGGCCGAATGTCCAGCATTTCCCGGATGTATTTCGCAGGGAAAAACCCGGCAGGAAGCATTAGAAAATATCCGCGATGCTATCAAAGGCTACATAGAAAGTCTGAAGAAACACAACGAATCCGTTCCATCATCTATTGAGGAAGAGATCGTCGAGGTAAAAGGTTGACCAAACTGCCGGTGCTCTCAGGGCGACAACTGTGCAAGGCATTAGGTCGAGCAGGATATATGATCGACCACCAGACAGGAAGCCATATCATCCTCAGGTATAACGATCCTCCATACTGGAGACTGACAGTGCCTGACCACAAGGAGATTGCCAAGGGGACACTACGAGCGATACTTCGCCAGGCAGGTTTGTCAGTAGATCAACTGCTTGCGCTGCTTGCGTGATCGGGAATAGTGGGCTGAATCTATGAATTGTTATATGGGCACCTTTAGCGAAGAGTCTAAAAGTGAAATTTGAAGGTATTGCAAGAGAGTTATTGGAAAGATGCGTATCACAATGACGAAATTCTTCACTGCGGTTCTCCATAAGGAAAACGATCTTTGTGTAGCAGAATGCCCTGAAATTGGGACGGTCAGCCAGGGGCCTACTATTGAGGAGGCCGTTGCCAATTTGAAAGAGGCCACAGAGCTTTATTTGGAAGAGTTTCCTCTGCCGGTTTAGAAATTCACGACAAGAGGCTTTTTAACTCCGGGGACTTAGGGGGCTTCCCTAATGCCCCGTTTTTTTATGCATCGAGGCCGACCTGAAGGAGTTGAAGTATGGCAGCTAATAATGAACCTATTCCCCCCGAGCGAATCGAGTCGCTCATCTTTATCATCCGGGGGCAGAAGATCATGCTGAGTACGCACCTGGCAGAGCTTTATGACGTAAAACCTCGCGCTCTCGTTCAGGCCGTCAAACGGAATATCCAACGCTTCCCCGATGATTTCATGTTTCAGTTGACCGCTGAGGAGTTCGCCAACTTGAAATCACAAATTGTGATTTCAAGTTGGGGTGGCATCCGCCGAGCTACGCCTTACGCCTTCACCGAACAGGGTGTGGCCATGCTCTCCAGTGTGTTGCACAGCGACCGCGCCATCGGTGTCAACATCGAGATCATGCGCGCCTTCGTTCGGCTGCGTAAGATGCTCGCCTCCAATGCCGATCTCGCCGGCAAGCTGGCGGAGCTGGAGAAGAAATATGACGCCCAGTTCAAAGTGGTCTTTGACGCCATCCGTGAGCTTATGACCCCGACTTCCCAGTCATCCAGGCGGCGAATCGGTTTCGAGACGCAGGAAAAGGCACCGAAGATTGAAAGGGGGTAGGGGACTGTGTCCGGCCCGGTTGCCCCCGAGTCTTAAGGAGCAAGGGTGGTTCCGTTTCCTCCATCAGTTCCATTTTTTCCACGATTCAACCGCCATTGCCATTGCTACTGAGCGAGATTCGAGACTCGAGATTCGAGAATCGTAAAGGCCAAACCAAACTGACTTTTAACTTTTGCCTTTCCTGCCAACTGCCAGACGATTATTCATTGACTTTTGGCCGGAAATTTGATATGATATGCTCAGATAGGATGGGTTAAGGGAATGGGAAAGTCATCTGGGCACCGTTCTAGGTTTAATACTTTTAACGTGCCATCGATTACTCTCAGCATGTATCCCTGACAAAAAAGGGGAGCTATCATGTGGCAGTTCAAAATCGTGGTGGAAAAGCATCCCGATGGATACATCGCCTATCCCTTGAATTTCAAGGGTGTTGTGGTGGGGCAGGGGGAGACTTATGAGCAGGCGCTATCGGATGTGAAATCCGCCATACGTTTCCACATCGAAACCTTTGGAGAAGAGGTTTTTGAGTCTGATTCTCCTGTTCTCGAAGCGAGCATCATTGAAGCAGAGGTTGGCAGCGAATGACAAAATTTCCAGTAGATGCTCCCAGGCAGAAAGTCATCAAGGCGCTGGAGAAGTTAGGCTTTCGGATTATTCGAGAAGAGGAACATATTGCTATGCTTCGCGAGAATCCCGATGGGACCACGACTCCCCTGACCATGCCCAATCATCTGAGAATAAAGGGATCAACCTTGCGGGTCATCTGTACGCAATCAGGGATCTCACGGGATGATTTCTTGAAGGCATATAGGAAGATATAGTGTTGTAGGCTAGGTTGAAGGGCTCAACCCGACCTGCGAGTTACTCGCGGTAGGTTTATTGACTCCAGGGGGTTAGGGGGTAAAACCCTAACCCCCTGTTTTTCATCTATGGGGCACGGCAATATATTATTCATTGACTTTTCAGCATAATTTGCCTATGATATTTCTGCAATATTTGATATGCTCATCTGAGATCGAGCAGATGCTGAAAAGATCCATGTGTAAGGAGCGGAGAAGATGCGCAAAATAACCGCCTACGTGGAGAAAGATCCAGAAACCGGGCTGTATGTGGCTATCGTGCCCAGTATACCAGGGGCTCATACTCAGGCAGCTTCTCTTGACGAATTGCAGAAAAACATCAAGGAAGTTGTCGAGCTGTGCCTGGAGGAATGCGGCCCCGTGAGTAATTGATTGTTTATAGTAATCAATTGATTGGTATAGGTAATCAATATGGCCACCTTATCGGACATGATATCATCGAAAGCGCGGGCGGAGATATTTCGCCTGCTTTTCGGGGTTTCTGATAAAGAGCTTCACGTACGGGAAATTGAGCGCCAATCCGGACTGGCCTTCCGTACGGTGCATCAGGAATTGAAAAATCTCGCGCAGATGGATCTCGTCACAGCTCGTCGAGAGAGCAATCGCCTTTACTACCGGGCCAACGATGAACATCCCCTTTTCAATGACATCCGCAACATCGTCCTGAAAACTTCCGGTCTGGTCGAGGTTCTGAGAGAGGCTCTCGATCATAAGCAGGTCAAGGTCGCCTTCGTGTTTGGATCCATCGCCAGAAAAGATGAGGGTGCCCGCAGCGATGTCGATCTGATGGTCATCGGCGATGTCAGTCTGCGGAAAGTCGTTGGCTGGCTGAGCGATGTTGCTGAGAGGGTGGGTCGCGAAATCAATCCTCATGCCTTCAGCCTGAATGAATTCCAAAAACGAAAGGAGTCTGGCAATCATTTTTTAACAACCGTCTTGAGATCACCGAAGCTCTTCATCAGGGGAGATGATCATGCGCTTGCAACACTGGGTCGACAACAAGCTGCTTCGGACGTACACGACGAATTCTGATGAGCTGTCGGGTGAGGCCACCCGACAGCACGAAGAAGGCCGTAGGGGCGGGAGCCCCTACGGGGCAAGAAAAGTAGCAGACCTTTCCATCCCGGCCACTTCACTTCATCCTGTCATTCCGGCGAAGCCTGTCCTCACGAAAGCGGGGAGCGGGGAGCCGGAATCTCCTGATAAACGATGTCTTGCATGCTGAGATGCCTGCATGCGCAGGCATGACAATTGTGTTTTTCCGGCGTCAGGTACGGTGACCTGACGACACTTGATCCAAATCGCCAACTTTCCTCTTGACTTTTCCGCAAAATTCCCCAATATTGCAATAGCCTGTTTGGGGCACTAATCGCAAACACCCTACGCACTTGCCAATCGGTATACAGTGTACTTACACCTTTTCCCCGAAAATCCCATGGACAAAATCCCCAAGAAACGCTTACAGGAGATCCTCCCCGGCTTCAAGGACTCCCGGGTCATGGTCCTGGGCGACCTGATGCTGGATCACTTCATCTGGGGTGCGGTCAACAGGATCTCCCCGGAGGCGCCGGTGCCGGTGGTGCGGGTGCACAAGGAGACCCAGCGGCTGGGCGGGGCGGCCAACGTGGCTCACAATATCAGGATGCTGGGAGCCATGCCGGTGCTCATCGGCCTGGTGGGAGAGGATGATCACGGAAAGATCCTGGTGGGGGCCATCCGCGATCTGGACATCGCCACCGATTGGATCGTGACCGATGCCGGGCGGATGACCACCATGAAGACCCGGGTGGTGGCTCATAGCCAGCAGGTGGTCCGCGCCGACTGGGAGGACACCAGGGATGCCTGCGGAAAGGTCCTCCAGGAGATCATGGAGCGGATCGAAGGAGAGATCGATAACGTTCAGGCCCTGATCATCTCCGACTACGGCAAGGGAGTGATCACCACCGAGGTTCTCGGCCAGGTCCTGGAGATGGCCAAAAAGAAGGGCACCTTCGTGGCCGTGGATCCCAAGGAGTCCCATTTCGATCTGTACAAGGGCGTCTCCCTGATCACCCCCAACCAGAAGGAGGCCGGCCAGGCCTTCGCTAAGCCCATCTTCGATATGGCCAGCCTGGAGGAAGTGGGCCGGGGAATGCTGGAGAAGCTGAGGCTGCAGGCCCTGCTGATCACCCGCGGAGAGGACGGCATGTCCCTGTTCGAGAGCGACGGATCCCTGACCCATTTTCCGACCATGGCCCGGCAGGTTTACGACGTCACCGGCGCGGGAGATACGGTGGTGGGCTCCTTCGCCGTGGCCAGAACGGCCGGAGCCAGTCTGAAGGAGGCGGCGCTGATCTCCAATCATGCCGCCGGGATCGCCGTGGGCGGTGTGGGCACCACGGCGGTGAGCTTCCAGGAGCTGGCCGAGGACCTGAACCGCTTCACCGAGGATTGACTCATGGGCCAGGTGGTGTCCACAGAAGAGCTGATCGGGATCCGCCGGCAGGCCGGCCGGGAAGACCGCAAGGTGGTTTTCACCAACGGCTGCTTCGACCTGATCCACCGCGGTCACGTGGAGTATCTGGGCCAGGCCAAGGCCATGGGAGACATCCTGGTGGTGGGCCTGAACAGCGACCGGTCTGTGCGTCAACTGAAAGGGCAGGGGCGGCCGCTGACCCCACAGGATGACCGGGCACAGGTTTTAGCCGCCCTGGAGATGGTGGATTACGTCTGTCTGTTCGATGAGCAGACCCCGGCCCGGCTTATCTCGGCGGTGCTGCCCGACGTGCTGGTCAAGGGTGGGGACTACCGGCCAGACGAGATCGTCGGCCGGGAGACGGTGAAGGAAGCCGGGGGCAAGGTGGTGGTCGTGCCATTGACCGAGGGCTTCTCCACCAAGGGTCTGATCGAGAAGATCCTCGAACTGAAGCGCTGAGATGTGGGGCCGGGAACGGGTGGTTCCATTGATTCCGTGATTTTCCCCGTAGCCTGATTGAGGAGATCCTCCGGTGATATGGTTGAGATGGGGAGGTGGGGGTGGTTCCGTTTATTCCGTCTTTTCCATGTTTTTTTCCATGATGCATTTCTTCCATGATTGTTTTTCCATTTGCTCCATGATTCTCTCTTGACATCTCCGGCCAGTTATGCTATCGTATAAATCGACTGCCGGAGAGGTCATTTTTATGTGAGCGGAGGATGCCGGGTGACAGAATCGCCCAAATCATTGATGGCCAGGCTGCACAGGAAGCTGCAGGCGGAGAAGGCCTCGCGGGTATTCGCCCGGCTGGCCGATCAGCTTCGGCTCAGCGGCCATGTGGCGGATGCCGTCGAGCTTTGCCAGAAAGGCCTTAAGCATTTCCCCAACTATGCCAGCGGCCACATCGTCCTGGGCCATTGTTACCTGGATCTGGGAGCCCTGGATGATGCCGGGGAGGTTTTCCGGCGAGTCCTTGCCCTGGATTCGGAGCATATCTTGGCCCTCAAATGTCTGGGAGACATTCTCTTCCAACAGGGAAAGCTGGAGGAGGCAAGCGAGTATTACCAGCGGGCTCTACAGCTGGATCCGGCTAACAGCGATATTAAGACGGTGGTCAGGAAGCTGGAGGAGCAGCAGCGGGAGGGATCTGGCGTGGAGCCCGAGCCTAAACCTGCGCAGGAGCCTGAGCCTGTGCCTGAGTCTCAGCCTGCCGATGAGCTGGAGAAGGAGATGCCTCTGGTGACAGAGGTGCCCGTTTTCGGAGATCAGGTGGTGGAGCTGGAAGAGTCACTGCCGGAGCTTTTGGAAAATGAAGGTTCGTCGGTCTCACCGCGGGAGATCGAGGCGCAGTTCAGCCCCGAGGAGACGGAACTTCT
>DAOVRJ010000210.1 GCA_030628225.1 Candidatus Zixiibacteriota bacterium
AAGATGAAAAGTGCAAAATGAAAAGTGCAAAGTGAAAAATGCAAAGTGAAAAATGCAAAATGTGAATAGCAGTTGAACGCTGTTTTTACAAATCTCGGATCTCGCTCAGTGGCAGTGACAGTCATAGCCGAGCTTCGAGCTTCCAGCATCGTTACGAGCTTCGACACCGGTAAACGAGCTTCGTAAAAACCGGGGTTCGGGATTCGAGACTCGAGATTCGTAAAATCAACGGGCTTGTTTTATGAACTGCAAATCTCAACGGAGATAAAAAAGTCGATGCCCTTATCGGGACATCGACTTTTTCAGCAAGTCGAAATGATGTCGCTCAACAGCCAGCGATGATCTCCTTGCTTTTGGGCCCGCAGTTAAACAGCAGGTCGACCACCGAGAGGTTGGGCAGGAAGGGTCCCCACAGTTGCGGATAGGCCGGTGGGTGGTATTTAAAATAGCGCACCTCGATGCCCGCTTTTTGGAACATCTCCTCATCCAAATACTTTTTTCCGGGAGCGCTGGAGAGATAGACGCCGGCCTCGACCTTCCGGCAGATCTCCACCAATAGTTCCGTTCCTCTGGCCCGTATGCCCAGTTGGGAGTTCAACTGGAAGGGCGTTTTAATCTCCAGCACATCCCGCAGGTAGTCCA
Source organism: Candidatus Zixiibacteriota bacterium (assembly GCA_030628225.1). GTDB lineage: Bacteria > SM23-81 > SM23-81 > SM23-81 > SM23-81 > DAOVRJ01. The sequence goes on from DAOVRJ010000210.1 coordinate 643, forward strand.
GAATGGACAGATTGAGTCGCAGCAGGTGAGTCCACCTTTGCTGGAAGACCGTCTCAAAAAAGCGCTGGTGTTCTGGGAGATAGGGGGCGTGATGATAAGCATAGGCCAGGCGCTGGCAGTGTCTCTTACCCCAGTCCCGTTCGTTGAAGATCTCCACGTGATCGATCTGCTGCAGGCCGCGCCCCTTGCGCAGCACCGGCACTGAGATCCACAGTTGGCCGTCCTTGGTCTTGATTCTATTGCGGCTCATCCACGAGTTTCCCAGGGGGAACTGCACATTATCCAGCAGCACTAAAAGGTCGGCCCTCATTGCTTTGGCGAAAAAGCCGGGCCAGGGCATGAAATAAGGCTGATAGCAGGCGACGATCATGATTCGTCTCGTCCCCCTTTCAACAGGACCAGCGTAGCTCCCCAACCACCACTCTCCGGCGGGGCATCGGCGAAGGACTCCACATCAGGGCTGGTCTGCAGAGCCTGGCGGACCTCCCACTTAAGCCGGCTCTTTCCTTTCCCGTGCACGATCCTCAGCCGGCGCAGTTTCAGGGATCGAGCATTGTCGATGAAATCCCGGATCATGGGGGGAACCTGCTGGGGAAAGAACCCGTGCAGATCCAGGGTGTCGGTGACCATGTATGGTGGGGAGGCCAGATCTTCCGCGGAGGTGTTCTGCTCTCTCTCTTCAGCGGATTCTTTAAGCTTCTCCTTTTCGGTACGTTTCTTTTTCCCCCGGAAAGGCCACTGCATCCTATCGGTTTATCTCCTTTCACCAAAAGGTTTCTGGTCGCCTGAGCGTCAGGGCAGAGAAGGCGGTCGTTTCCAGTATTTGGGTTTGGACCGGGGTGGCGGTATGTACTTGGGATGAAGGCCAGCCTTCTTCAGTGGTTCCAGCAGAGTTTCCATGATCTGATCGCGGTAGCCCAGGACTGTGGCAGGGATCACTTTGATGCGCAGCTCATGAGGATTAACGATGGAGATAACGATCTGGTATCGGACCATCTGGCCTTCCTGGCCCTCGAACTCCCGGTGCTCGGTCTTGAGCATTCCTGCCGGCTCGTCGAAGACGGCGATACCATAATCCTGCCCTCTCAGTATCTCGCGGATCATCCTCAGAGCTTGCCGGGGGCTGTAATCGAAGGCGAAGCGGTGTGTCTGCGGCGCGGCACAGGCCAGAATAGTGACGGTCAACAGAGCAAGGAGAGCAACACGATCTCTTCTCATGAGATCTCCCTTGTTGCAGGGTGAGCGATAAAGGGAGGTTCAATTCCCCCTGGACGGAACGAACATAAATAACCATCGCGACGGCGGGAAATCAAGAGTTTTTTGGAAAGAAGTGTAGCTGCCCTCCGGCAACTATACTTGATGGATAGAAAATCTTTCTGAAACATCCGGTTCCCAGAGGCGTATCAGAAAGGAAGGTAATCTTTTGTCCCCGAGGGAGACGTTCGTTTTGTTTAAAGCAGTGACCAGTTCCCGGAAGAACCTCCTGGGCACGGCCATTCTGATCTTGCCGCTGGTCCTTCTGTCACTACCGGCACAGGCAAACCAGCGTCACTCCGGCAAGGACGGCCGGCTGGAAGTGCCCGTTCCGCGTATCGCCAATCCGCCAAAGATCGACGGCCGTTTAGACGAAGATGTCTGGCAACAAGCCCCTATTCTGTGCGGTTTCACTCAGTTCATGCCTGCCGACGGCGTGCCGGCCTGCGAACAGACCGATGTGCTGGTTCTCTACGACCAGGAAGCCCTGTACTTCGGGCTGAAATGCTATTACGAAGATCCCACCACCATCAAGGCCACCCTGACCAACCGCGACGAGATATTCGTCGACGACTTCATCGGCATCGCCCTGGACACCTACAACGACCAGCGCCGGGCCTTCATGTTCCTGTTCAACCCCTACGGCATCGTCGGCGATGGGGTGCGGGTGGAGGGGGCCGACGAGGATTACACGCCGGACTTCACCGTATACTCCGACGGACGGCTCACCGACAAGGGTTATGTGGTGGAGGTAGCCATTCCCTTCAAGAGCCTGCGCTTCCCCAAGGACGAGCCCATGACCTGGGGATTGAATTTTTTCCGCAAGGTGAGGTCGCATTCCGTCCGGCTGTCCTGGGCGCCCATCGACCGGGATGTGGGCAATCTGCTCAAACAGTCGGGGCACCTGATCGGCATTCAAGACGTACGGCGCTCCCGGAACATCGAGCTCAATCCGGTCTTCACCGGCGAGATGATCGGCCAGCTGGATGACCCCGATGACCTGGGCTCGACCTTCCAGCGCGACGATCCCAATCCGGAGCTGGGCCTGAACCTCAAGTATCTTCTCTCCACCAACATGACGGTGGACCTGACCGTTAACCCCGATTTCAGCCAGGTGGAGGCCGATGCCGATGTGGTGAACATAAACGAACGCTACGCCATCTATTTTCCGGAGAAGCGTCCTTTCTTCCTGGAGGGCAAGGACATCTACCAGACTCCCGGCGAGGTTTTCTACTCCCGGCGGATCGTGGAGCCCACAATTGGAGCCAAGCTCAGCGGGAAACTGGGTCCGGCCTCGGTGGGGGTGCTCAGCGTCGCGGACAAGGACACTTTAGACGGGGATGTGCTCAATAACGTGGCCCGGCTCAAGTGGGATGTGCTGGACGACTCTCACCTGGGACTACTGGCCACAGACCGTCGCGTCGATAGCTACTACAACACCGTCGCCGGGGTAGACGGCCGGATTCGCCTGAGCAAGCATGAGACAATCAGCTTCCAGGGGGCGGGCAGCTGGACCGATGATATTGAGGATGGCAGGCTTCACGATCCTGCCTGGTACGCGGAGTTGGAGCACGACAGCCGCCACCTGGACGCCGGCCTATGTGTGGTGGACATCTTTCCCGACTTTCGGGCTCAGCTGGGCTATATTCCGCGCACCGATCAGGTGGAGCTCGGTTCCTGGGTTTGCTACCATTATTATGGGCCTGAGCAGGGGATCGTGGAATCCTGGTATCCCCGGATCTTTTACGGCCAGACCTATGAACATAGATCATCCGGCTATCTGGGACGGAAGACCGACTGGGTGGTGGCCCCGCAGTTCGACCTCCATCTGAGAGGGGGTTGGGAGTGGGGGATGAGCTACAACGGGGTCTACGCCTACTATGAGGATAAGGCATTTCCCGATCAGGACCGGTTTTTTTCCTGGTTTTGCACACCGCGCTGGCAGAAGATCCAGTTCGGCTGCTTCGGCCATTTCGGCGACACGCCCATCTACGACGAGGTTGTGCCGGGCGAATACTGGCACCTGGAGCCGTGGATGGATCTCTATCCCACCTCCCGGCTGAAGCTGAACGTGTGGCTCTGGGCCCAGGATGTCACCCACCAGGCGGATGACAGCTTCTTCGCCAGGGCGCGCATCTTTCGCGTTAGGGCCGCCTACCAATTTTCCCCGGAGCTGTCCTTGCGCACCGTTGTGCAGGCTTCCCGGTGGAAGTATTATAACGAGGACGGCACTCTGGACGAGTTTTCCAAAGATGTCGTCCTGGATATCCTTCTGAAGTATCAGCTCGACCCGGTGACCCTCTTCTACATCGGCTATGGGAACGTTTTCGGCGCGGGCGCCGACCACGACTACCGCCTTACCCAGGGTGGGGTGTTCGCCAAGGCCA
>DAOVRJ010000266.1 GCA_030628225.1 Candidatus Zixiibacteriota bacterium
CTCTCATTTTGCATTTTTCACTTTTCATTTTGCATTTTTCAATGCGCATTTTTCAGAATGGCGGGCACCGGCTGGCTATGGCCTGCGGCCATACTGTCCTCACTGTTCGTTCGGCCAGCCGCCAGCCTCGCCGGCTTACGCTACCCCCTCGTGGCGTGGTGAAACGTTTGGTGATTGGGAAGAGTATGGCGACTTGTGTCCCGCAGAGGCTCCCGCCTCTGCGGCCAAGACCGGAGGGGCAGGAGCCCCTGCGGGGACGAATAGAAATTCATCTGCCGCCGTTCGGATTTTCTTCATCCGTTGTAGGGGCACGGCATGCCGTGCCCGTCTGTTCGGAAATACCGGAGGTGATCTGATAGCACCGGTAACCGTCAGATCTTGACGTAGGGGCGGGTTTCAAACCCGCCCCACGGCCATAGCGCCCCGGTGCGGCAAAGCCGCACGCCGGCCAGGGCGAGGGGGAAACTTCCCCCTTCAAAAAGATTCATTTTAAATTGCAAAGTGCAAATTTTAAATTGAAAAATGAAGTACAAAACCAATCAATGGGCCGACTGTTTATCGATGAGTTCATGCTAAGTCAATTTAATATTTGATATTTACATTTTGAAATTTGCAATGGCGGCACCAAAGGTGCTGCTAAAGCGAGGGAGGGTTGGGGAGGCGACAAGTAGGAGCCTCAGGTGAGGTGAACTTCCCCCTTCAACTCTCAAATCTCCTAACGGTTCAGATTTCCGATAAAAAACTATTCAAACAAGGGCTTGACAACTTCCCTATATTTTTGGTATAATAAAAAAATAAGACATTTTTTCCAGCGAACAGACGAATGTTTCCTTTGAACAGGAGGTGGTAGATTGAAAATGAGCAGATTCTTGCTGACGGCGGGCTGGCTATTCTTGCTATTGCTGAGCGCCCATTTTGTCCTTGCCGACGTCTCGGTGGAGACAAGAGTCTCTTTTTCGCCGGATGAGCTGGTTCTGTCCGAGCTGGGAGAATATCATGGGGTGTACCTGCCGCCCGGCGGCTGCCTGTCGGAGATCGGCAAGCCCATGCTTCCCGCGCACATGGTGTATGTGGCCATTCCCGCCGGCCACGTGGCCAAAGCGGTAAAGGTCATCTCCCCGGTCGGTGCGGAGCTGCCCGGCACCTACCGGGTGTTTCCCCTGCAGCCCCCCCGGCGGACGTCGCATCGCCCGGACGCGGAGGATATTCCCTTCGTGGAGCCGGACCCAACGGTCTATTCATCGGACCGGCCATATCCCGGCCTTTTGGCAGAGCTGATGGGCCAGGGGGACCTGGCCGGGCAGCAGATGGCCGTTGTGGAGCTGCGTCCGGTGCAGTGGGTTCCCTCCACGGGAAAGTTGGTTTTCTACCAGGACATCCGCCTGGCCGTGCAGTGCGTGCCCGGAGATCCGCCGGCAGAGCGCCTGCACAAGATGTCCCCCCGGGGACGGCGGCTTTACCAGGAGATGGCCGAGAACATGGTGGTCAACCCCCGGGATGTGGCCCTGCCTCTTCCCGATGGCCCGCCGGCCAAGGATCTGCCCGCCGGGGACTATGACCACGTGATCATCACCGACTCCTCCTGGGTTTCCCCCTTTGAGCCTCTGGTCCAGTGGCATTTAAAAAGAGGCCTGCGGGACACCGTGGTCACCCTGCAGTGGATCTACGCCAATTACGGGGGCGACGACGCCTATAAAATTCGCCACTTCATCATGGACGCCCGCGGCACCTGGGGGGCCAACTACTTTCTGTTGGGCGGCGACGTGGATGTGGTGCCCATCGTGTACCGGACCTATAATGGGGAGCCTGTGGCCGGGGATCTCTACTACGCCGACTTCGACGACGACTGGTTCAGCGAGGTCTTCGTCGGCCGGGCCCCGGTGGACAACTGGGCGCAGATCAACACTTTCGTCAACAAGGTGCTCAAGTACGAGCAGGATCCGCCAACCGATTACGCCCTGAACTGTCTGCTCATCGGCATGGATGTGGATGCGGTCACACCCACCGAGGACATGAAGGAGTATATCTACGACAATTACATCCCCGCCCGGTTCAACGTGACCAAGGTCTACGACAGCGACCCGGATAATCACAAGACCAAGGCCATGAATGCTCTGAACGCCGGCCAGAACCTGTTCAACCACTCGGACCACTCCTGGTGGACGGGGTGATGGGCGTCGGCGACAGAAATCACAATTTAGGTATCTACATCAGCGATGTGGACGGTTTGTACAATACCGATCGAACCTGTGTCATCTATTCCCTGGGCTGCCACCCTGCCGAGGTGGATCAGAGCGACTGCATCGCCGAGCATTTCGTGGTGTACAACTCCAGCCAGGCCGGGGTGGCCTTTACCGGCAACACCCGCTCCGGCTGGTATTCCCCCGGGAATCCCTATTCTCTGTCCAGTTTTTTAGACATGGAATGGTGGAACAGCCTGTTCACGTACAATAAATATCGGGTGGGCGAGACACTGACCGATTCCAGGAACCGGAACTACCCTACTAATGAGACCCTGCGGTACCTTCATTGGGGATTGGTTCTGCTGGGCGAGCCGGAGATGCCCATCTGGACCGATACCCCGGACACCCTGGAGGTGACCCATCCGACAATCTACACTACCGGATCGCCGGAGTATCCGGTGCACGTGGAGGCCAACGGGTCGGACATAGGGGGGGCTTACGTGTGTCTGTGGAAAGGGGATGAGGTTTACATGACCGACTACACCGATGCGGACGGGGAGGTCACCTTTAGCCCCACACCCACCACCATGGGAACTCTGTATGTAACGGTGACCGAGCAGGATTTTCTGCCCTATGAGGGCCAGACGGAGATTATTCTTTTCTCGCCGCCCACTCCCGCATGGATTGCGGAGGGAGATCAGGACTGGGCCTATTTTGGCTGGTCGGTGGACGGTGCTGGCGATGTAGACGGTGATGGTTACTGCGATGCGCTGGTTGGGGCTTGTCTGTATTCCAATGGCCAGGATTTTGAAGGGCGGGCATTTCTGTATGGGGGAAGCTCCTCTGGTCTTTCCTCCAGCCCCGTCTGGACGGCTGAGAATGATATGGCCTTTTCTTATTTCGGCTGGTCCGTGTCCGGTGCTGGGGATGTCAACGGGGATGGGTACAGTGATGTGATCGTCGGGTCCCAATCTTACGCCAATGGGGAGGTGGAGGAGGGCGCTGTCTATCTCTTCTTGGGTGGTCCCTCAGGGCCTTCTCTCACA
>DAOVRJ010000302.1 GCA_030628225.1 Candidatus Zixiibacteriota bacterium
ACTCGGTGATCAGAGGTCAGAGGTTTGGGATGATTCGGCTGGGGTCCAGGGTAGATTTGTTTCTGCCCGAGACCGTGGAGCTTAAGGTGAAACAGGGAGATCGGGTGGTGGCTGGGGAAACCATCGTGGGGGTGTTTCGGTGACCATCGGGATTCTGGACATCTTGCCGGGCATATTCACTGTGGGGAATCTGCTGTGTGGATTTCTGGCGGTGAGGTATAGCCTATTGGGAGAACCAGTATTCGCCGCCTGGCTGATCATTTTAGCCAGCTTCTTCGATGCTCTGGACGGGAAACTGGCCAATTTCGCCAAGTCTCTGCAGAAATTCGGGGTGGAGTTCGATTCTCTGGCAGATCTGATCTCTTTTGGCCTGGCCCCGGTGGTCTTGGTAGGGTCGTTCTTTGTGGGATCGCTGGCCAGATGGATGCCCGTTTTTGGCTTCCTTTTTCTGCTCTGCGGAGCCTTTCGTTTGGCTAGATTTAATGTGCATTTCAAAGGTGGCCAGAAAAGTGGTTTCCATGGTCTGCCCATCACCATGGCCGGTGGAACAGTGGCCGCCTATGTGGTTTTTTGCGACCAGCTGTGGGGCAGAGTCCGCTTTCCGGAATTAATCTTCCTGTTGCTCATCCTCCTGTCCGCCTTAATGGTCAGCATGTTCCCGTATGAAACCTATCCCAAACTCACCTGGAAGGGTCGCCGGAACAGGATCAAGATCGTTCTGTTTGCCATCTGTGCGGTGGCCATCGCCATCAATCCTCCTCTGGCCTTTTTCCCCCTGGCCATAATGTATATCCTGGTGGGGGCGATCGGTGGCCTCTACCAGTTTGCCAGGGGCCTGATTTTAAACCAGCTTTACCCAGGGGATCACAAGGATGGGTAAGGAACCAGCCGTTTTACTGGCCGAACGCAGGAGGGCAGGATGAAACAGAAGAAGTCTGTGGGGACGGTTCTGCTTATCCTCATTTTAGGGGCCCTCATCGGAAGCACCTTTGGTGAGGTGATCGGCCTGCTCCTTCCCGACGGTGTGGTGAAAGATTTTTTCCTCAAATCCATCGCCCCCGGTTTTTCCCCGGCCACACTGGATCTGATCGTCTTTTCCATCACCCTGGGTTTTACCATCAAGCTGAACATCATCAGCATCCTGGGCATCGCCCTGGCGGCCTATATTTTGAGGTGGTACTGAGATGGGGTTTGTCTGGTCTATTTTGAAGCGACAACAGCTGGAATTTGACACCTGGCATAGCTGATCACAGTTGAAAGGGGGCGTAATATTATGTTCGGCGGGTTCGGGCCTACGGAAATCATCGTCATCCTGCTCATCGTGCTGTTACTGTTCGGCGCCAAACGTATTCCCGAGGTGGCCCAGGGGTTGGGAAAGGGGCTTCGGGAGTTCAAGAAGGCGGCCAAGGACATTCAGAAGGACATCGACAAGGCCGGTGAGGAAGATAAGACGACCGAGAAGTAATGCCCCGGTCACTTCTTTGTTGATTTTTGGATGTTCCCAGGGGGCAACTGGGTCCCCTGGCTGGCGTGCTGGTGGCCGTCAAGGGCAACATCTGCATAAAAGGGAAACAAACTACATGTAGGTGGAGAATTCTGGAGAACTTCATATCCTCCTTATGATGCCATGGTGGTCCGCCGTCTCGGCAGGGCGGTCTTTCGCCATTGGTTGCTTTTTGAACGAGATGTATTGATTTCTTCGGTGGATGGTCAGTTGTTGCCCGGGACGATGTAGGGGGGAAGAGGCGCTTGATATCTTTTCTGCGGAAGCTTTCATGAAGATCAAAAAACTGAACTTGTTGCTCACCTATAGGTGTCCGTCCCAGTGCCGGCACTGCGGCTATTTTTGCGGCCTGGAGGGAAGAGGGTTGATGACCGCGCAGGATGTCAAAGGTTATTTGCAGGAGCTGAGCGATCACCCCCTGGAATCGCTGTGGATTTACGGTGGGGAGCCCTTTCTCTATTCCGGTGTGCTGATGGAGATGGTAAAGATCGCCCGAAGGCGACATGTGCCCCGAATCGGTGTTTTGACCAACGGCTATTGGGCCACAAGCCCAAAGGGGACTCTGAAGAAGCTATCTGATCTGAAAAGTGCCGGGCTTAACGCCATCGTTATAAGTAGCGATGGATTTCATACAGAACGGGTGCCCCCCGAGTTTGCCATCAATGCTGCCCAGGCCGCTGTGAAGCTGAGATTAGAGGAGGTGACCATTTCGGTGGCTTTTCTCTCGCCGAGGGGAGGCTGCAATCCTTTCAACGATCGTTCCGAGGAGATCTGGGCACAGTTTAAGGGAATTCCCGGTATTTCCCTACGCGAAGATCCTGTGACCGTGATTGGCAGAGCGGCGGAGAGGCTATTGGGTTTCTGCCGGCTGCGACAGATCCAGGCTCCCGATATGTGTCAGCCGCCCAGCTATATCGGCGGCAGTTTTGACCAGCCCGAGGGTCTGGAGATCGATCCGCACGGTTGGGCGATGATCTGCCCGGGTTTTAGCTTGGGCAATGCAAAAGAGAAATCTCTGGCTGTTATGCTTGATCAATATGAGAATTCCGAAAATAT
>DAOVRJ010000159.1 GCA_030628225.1 Candidatus Zixiibacteriota bacterium
GAGGCATAGAGCGTCTGAAAGGCATTGCTGGTGACGGTATCCGGCGAGACGAGGCCGGCCTGGATCTTGGACCAGCCGCAGGGGTGGGTCGGGGTCATTCCCTGAACGGAGTCGCCGGATGCTTGACCCCATCCGCCATATCCCATCAAACCATGCCCGCCGATGCCGGCCGAGGAGGCATCGGTGTCGTAGAGGTCCACCAGGCCAAGATCGTGGCCCATCTCGTGGCAGGTCACCCCGATGGTGGCCATGTGCGCGCCGTGCAGCTCGCCGTCCTGCAGGTAACCTCCACCCCATTGATAATGGCACAGGGTGACGCCATCGAGGTTGGGTGCACCGACGGCGCCCCAGCCCAGAGCCCAGCGGTGTCCCCATACTGATGGCGACCAGGCGGCGGAGTAGCCCCGCTCGTATCCGGCCACGACGGTGAGGATATGCAGCTCGTTGGAGGAGATGACGCCGTCTGCCGGGCTGGTGTCGAAACTGGCATAATTGATGTAGGGATCGGCGGCCACCAAAGCATTGTAGGCGATCAGGCGGTTGCGGTCGTCGATGGTGTCGGCCGGATCGGGGTGATTATACCCCAGGTTGACCCGGATGACGCCGTCGCCGGCGATGTTCCAGGTCTCATAGGCCTGGATGATCGAGAAAGAGTTCCGGGAAGCCTCGTGGAAATAGTTGCGCACCGTCTTCCCGGCGCTGCCGAAGAAGGTGTTTCCCCACTGGATCTCGGTGGTGTTCAGAGTCCGATCGGAGAACTCCACCAGGATGAGCAGGCCGTATTCCGTGGCCTTGGGTGCTCCACGGAAGGGCCGGAGAGCTTCCTTGGGCATGTCCGGCATTCTCCGGGGTAAACGGTGCGTGTCACGAGTTGTGGCGATCTCCGGCGGCACGAGATCGACGCCCGCCCGGGCCGGAGTGGAGATCAATCCTTCCCCGGTGATCCGGCCATAGCGCCACCAGCCATCGGCGTCCTGGACGATGAGAAATTCATCGTGGCTCACCCAGTTGCGCCACTCGTCGCCTCCCTGCCGGGCTGTGAACTGCGTTCCGTCGGGCTGGGTGAGCGTGAAGGGCGCGTCCAGGGCGGGGATGGCCAGGGCCGTGCAAGCCCAGGCGATTAACAGCGCTGTTGCCAGCGCGCAGAATATGAATGTGTCACGAAAGGTCTCTCTCATCTCGACACCTCCCTATAAAAGGTCATCACATTGAAAATCGCTATAGCTCATCATTTAAGCAGCATTACGTTGTGAGTCTTGTTGAAATCCCATATCCTCCTGAGGAATACAAAAAATGGTTCTTGGTCCCAATATTATTCTATCAAATTGAGGTGTTTTTGTCAAGGGTTTTTTTGGACTTTGTTTTTGGGGCTTTTTTGCGAATTGAGGTTCTGACCGTCATCGGGCAAGAAACGGAGGGTCTGGGAGTCCCGGTGAAAACCTCCCCCCTCACTTTTCCCTTGAAATCCCCCTCTCTTTACCCTACCTTATTCCCTAAACCTGGATCACAGGATCAAAAAAAGATGATCCCCATAAATCTACTCCAAACCATCACGTCCCGCCGCAGTATCCGCCGCTATCAGCAACGGCCCGTTGCCCTGGAGGACCTGCTAAAGCTGACCGACGCCGGGCGGCTGGCGGCTACCGGCGGGAACCGGCAGCCCTGGGAGTTCATCATCGTACAGCGGAAAGATCTGGTCGACGCTCTCTTCCCCTGCCTGGCCTGGCTGGCCGGAGACGGCAATCCGCCCCCGGGGATGGAGCCGGTGGCCTACATCGTCATCCTGGGAGATCCCCAGCGCTCCGCTCACTACCCGCTGGACTGCGCGGCGGCGGCGCAGAACATCCTGCTGGCTGCCTGTGCTCTGGGCCTGGGCTGCTGCTGGCTGGGTTCGGTTAAGTGGAAGAATGTGCGGGAACTCCTGGACATTCCCGATCATCTGGAGGGCTTCGCGGTCATCTCCCTGGGCTATCCGGCCCAGCAGGTCTCTATCGAAGAGGGGAAGGAGTCCCGCTTACCGGAGCGTGATGAGGCCGGAGTGCTATGTGTGCCCAAGCGAAGGCCGGCGGAACTGGTCAGCTTAAACCGCTACGGTCAGCGTCTAAATGGCGGTGTTCCAAACACATGAAAGGGGCGGCTTTCACAATTCTAGCCTTCGTTCTGCTGACACAGGGCCTGGGCTGTCTGGGCGAAGGGGGATACACCCTGATGGTAGGGGACTCCGTCTACTCTCCGCACCACCCCCCGGCCATGGCTGGCTGGGGGAAAAACCTCCCCTACTACATGGAGACCGGCGAAGAACTTGAGTATCAAGGAACTTACGCTGTGGAACCTAATGGTCAGGCCGGGCTCGTCCGGCAGTTCGACCGCCAAAGAGGGTGGTCCTATGTGACCCTCGGCGGAGTCCTGCCCGTTGATGAGGGCACTCTGGTGGAGATCCAGGGCAGGGTGGTCAGCCACCAGGTGGCCGGCCGGAGTGCCGGAAGTGTGCGGACGGTGAAACAGGTGCAGGCGGATAGCCACCGCGTGATCTGCAACACTGGCCCGTTCCAAGAGAGGGCTGGCCGGGAGTACCGCATGATCCGGGGAAAGCTTCAAGATGCCATCTCCTTGCCCGGATCTAAGCTCCAGCTCGGCGCAGAGCCCGAATGGCGGGTGGACTGGCTCCGGGGAGAGGAGACCATTGTTGTGGCCGGCCACTTTTACGATCTGATGTACGCTGCCGAGGTCCAGTTTCTCTTCACCATTAAAGACCAGAAGCTGAAAACCGTCTATTTTCAGGAGTGGTTCAAGGGCGAATAACCACCTTCTGAGCGCCAGACAGAGGAGGCCGCCATGGCCGAGAAGAAAAAAACGGCCGCGGAGAAAAAGAAGCCGGTTAAAAAGAAGCCCGTTCCGCGGAAAAGCCCTGATGTGGCCGAGCCTACCAGCTTAGTCCCGGCCGATGTGGGCAAGAGGATTGCCGCTGCCCTGCTGGAGGGAGTCCTGGTGTATGTGATCTCTTTCCTGCCTTATATCGGCGCGCTCATCGGCGCGGCCTATTTGGCCGTTCGCGACGCCCTTCCGCTGGGCTCCACAGGTGGTCAGAGCCTGGGCAAGAAACTGTTCGGGCTGCAGGCCGTGCGCATACCCGATGGCGCCCCATGCGATTACGTCACATCTGTTCTGCGAAACCTGCCCTTCATCGTGCCCGCTCTGCTGATGATCAAGCCGGGCATAGGCTGGGTTCTCGGCTCAGTGGTCTGGCTGGTCGTCTTCACTGTGGAGGTGCTGCTGGTCATCGCCGACGAGAAGGGTCTGCGGATCGGAGACCGGATTGCCAAAACCTCTGTGGTGGAGGTAACGGGTTAGAAGCTTTCTTCCTTGTTTAGCTACAGGGGCTCTCTGCAAAGGGGGCCCTTTGTTGTTAGAAAATGGTGTTGCCGCTAAAATTGCTATTCTGTTGCTCTTTCTTCAATTAAAACAAAATCAAATTGAAAAATGCAAAGATAAAAAGGCAAAATTGAATACCAACCAACTCATTTTACTCTTTTCATTTTTCATTTTTCATTTTTCATTTCATTTAGGGGAGGGGCTGATCCTAAAAACCTCTGGCTTCACCTCTGCATTTAAATTATATTTCGTGTGCAGTTCTAATACCTATTAATAAGAAATAGGCGAGGTACGGTGCCTTCCAAGAATCAAAATATTAATCTCTTCGAGCAAAAAGGGGCGGGGCCAACAAACGCCCCTCTGGCGGACCGGATGCGCCCGCGCACTCTGGAGGAGTACATGGGTCAGGAACGCATCCTGGGACCCGGCACTGTTCTGCGCCGGGCCATCCAGACCGGAGATGTGGGTTCGGTGATCTTCTGGGGGCCGCCGGGAACCGGTAAGACCACTCTGGCACACATCGTAGCTCAGACCACCGGCTCCTACTTCGTGTCCTTCAGCGCTGTACTGTCCGGGGTAAAGGAGATCCGGGCGGTGGTGCAAAAGGCTAAGCTCCAGCGCGAGATATATAACCGGCCCACCATTCTGTTCGTGGACGAGATCCACCGCTTCAACAAGGCCCAGCAGGATGCCTTTTTGCCCCACGTGGAGAGCGGCCTCATCCACCTTATTGGGGCCACTACGGAAAATCCCTCCTTCGAGGTCATCTCGCCGCTGCTCTCCCGCTGCCGGGTCTACACCCTGGATCCTTTGACCGAGGAGGATTTGCTGACCATTCTGCGCCGGGCACTGAAGGACCGCCAGCGCGGGCTGGCCAGACAGCGTCCCCGGGTGGCCAAGGCAGCCCTGGAGTTCATCGCTGGCAGGGCCGGCGGCGACGCCAGGGTGGCTCTATCTGCCCTTGAGTTCGCCGTGATGACCACAAACCCGGGGAAGAGCGGCCTTCGCTCGGTTAGCCTGAAGACGGCCGAGGAGGCCTTGCAGAAAAAAGCTCTGGTTTACGACAAGGCCGGCGATCAGCACTTCAATATCATCTCCGCGCTGCACAAGAGCCTTCGCGGCTCCGATCCAGACGCGGCCCTCTACTGGCTGGCCCGCATGTTGGATGCCGGTGAGGACCCCCTGTACATCGCTCGGCGGATGGTCCGTTTCGCCTCCGAGGACATCGGCAACGCCGATCCGCAGGCCCTGCAGCTGGCCCTGGCGGCCAGGGATGCCTACCACTTTCTGGGCTCTCCGGAGGGCGAGCTGGCCCTGGCCCAGGCGGCCGTCTATTTGGCCACGGCGCCGAAGAGCAACGCTGTGGATTCCGCCCTGGCCCGGGTCCGCCGGGATATCCAGCAGACCCAGGCTCTGCCCGTCCCTCTGCACATCCGCAACGCTCCCACCCGGCTGATGAAAGACCTGGGTTACGGCAAAGGCTACAAGTACGCCCACAACTACGAGGACCGCTACGTGGCCCAGGAGTATCTTCCGGAAAAATTACGCGGCCGGCGGTACTACTTTCCATCCGGGTTCGGCTTCGAAAAAGAGATACAAAAACGCATTCAGTGGTGGAGCAAGAAGAAACAGCAGGCGCAAAAGGATCCCGGCCGGCAGCGGGAAAAGGAGAAAAATGGTGAATCGTGATAAACTGACCGGTTATTTAGACGATTACCTCAAAATCTCGGAGATCAAAGACGTTTCCAATAACGGCCTCCAGGTGGAGGGCGCCGAAAAGGTGCACAAGGTGGCCTTTGCCGTGGACGCCTGTCTGGATGCTTTTGGAAAAGCACACCAGGCTGGGGCCCAGATGCTGGTGACCCATCACGGCCTCTTCTGGGGAGAGCCGGTTATGCTGCGCGGTGTTCACCGGCGGCGGGCGGCCTTCCTCCTGAAGCATGACATCTCCCTCTACTCCGTCCACCTTCCCCTGGATGTGCATCCCGAAGTGGGCCACAATGTCCAGTTAGCCCGTCTTCTGGGCCTGGAGGTGACCGGCACCTTCGGCGAGTATCATGGGGTAATTCTCGGGGTTCTGGGCAAAACCAAAGAGCCGGTGACCCTGGATGAACTGGTGCAAACCCTGCAGCAAAAACTGGCCGCCAAGATGACCGTGCTTAGCTACGGTCCCCGACAGATCGAACGAGTGGGCATAATCTCCGGCGGAGCCGCCTCTATGGTCGATCAAGCCGCTGACGCGGGCGTTGATCTGTTCCTCACCGGCGAGCCCAGTCATTCCGCCTTCCACCAGGTCGCCGAGCGGGGGCTTAACGTCGTGTACGGGGGACACTACGCCACGGAGACCCTGGGCCTGAAGGCTCTGTCCGCACACCTTGAGCAGAAGTTCGATCTGCAAACTCAGTTTCTGGACATCCCCACCGGTTTTTAATGGATTCCGCAGAGAGTAATAATGGGACAGGGCCGGAGACACTCCTGGATATACGGCTTCGCCGCTGGCCATCAGGGATATGTCAAGTCTGCAAAAAAGTCTCTTTCGTAAAC
>DAOVRJ010000268.1 GCA_030628225.1 Candidatus Zixiibacteriota bacterium
CATCTTAATTCGTGATGAATAACCACTCACCCAGTCGTTTTTCCGCAGAGGCAGGAGCCTCTGCGCGACAAAATGACCAAAAAGAAAAAGGCCCTCCCCAACCTCCGAGAGGGCCTTTCCGGTCTTATGGCAAGTCGCTCTCACTTCAGCAATACCATCTTGATGGTCTTCCCAAAATCCCCCACCTGCAGCCGGCAGAAGTACACACCGCTGGCCACCTCACGCCCCCCCTCATCCCGCCCATCCCAGCGCAGCTCATAGGAGCCGGCCTGCCGGTGACCGTCACACAGCTCCCGGATCATCTGCCCGGTCACATTGTATATTCGCAGGCTGAGCATGCCGGACTGGGGAATGGCGAACTGAATGCTGGTCTGTGGGTTAAAAGGATTGGGGTAGTTCTGGGAGAGCTCATACTTCCGGGGCACGGCGGTTTGAGCCTGGGCCGGCTCTACCGAGGTATTGGGACCGAAGCCAAATATGTTCCCCTCACAAGGCACCTTATCCCCGGCGGCGGTGACCTTCCAGATATCGCCCGGCTCAGGTGGTACCGTCATGCCATAGCCCTGGTCGAACACGAACAGCCCACCACAGATGGTCATCCACCAGTCCACCCCCGGTCTGTAGAACTGAGAGAAGTTTGTCGATCCGGACAGGAACGCCCAGTTGTCGCCCTGGGCGGAGTCGTAAGGGATGACCACATTGTTGTCCACATCCCAGACCTGCAGGGTAAGGCTGTCGGGGCCAGCTCCCTGCCATCTCAACTCGAAGTCGCTGCCCCTGAAACACCACTTGCGAATGGAGGGCACGATGGATAGCTGGGCATCGCAGCCGCTGTTGTTGACCGTCTTCTTAAAGTTGACGTAGTTGAAGCTCGACTTATCCACGCAGGCGTCCATCTTCAGGGAGAAGCCGTCCACGATGGGCGACCAGGTGGTGTACAGCTGGCCATCCAGCTGTACACCGATGGGTTGATCCTCCAGGAGCGTGCTGTCTGCGGTGACATCGTAGAGATCGTAAGTGTAAAGAGGCAACTCGCTGGTTATCTGCTGAATACACTTGAACCTCACCTGGTAGTCATGTCCGCTGAGGTCCCCGGCGATGTGCTCAAAAGGGATGACGGTTACGGTGTTACAGCCCCCCTGAACGCGAGTGACATAATCCACCAAGTTATGGTCGTTATAGACGGCCAGGTGATCGTCCGATATGTCCTGATTGGTTGTCTCGGCGTCCGCGGCGGTCAGTTTCAACAGATAGCTTCCGTTGATCACCGGATAGGTGTCCCAGGCATAGCTGCTGTCATTCTCCAACCCCGTGGCGATCTCGGTCCAGGTGGTCTCATCCTGGCTGTAGAACATGTCAACGGACAGGGGATCACCATCGGGATCGGCCGCCTCCCACACTATCTCCACCAGACCGCTGAGCGTTCCCATATTTGGATACAGCAACAGGATGTCCGGCACCCCATTGCCGGGGTTGTTCACCGTGAACACCTGGTCGGACTTGTCCTCGCCGATGAGGATGCCATCGTTGGCCACCAGCCTGATCAGGCAATTGGCCCCATCCGGGATCGTCACGGTATCCCACTGGTAGCTGCCGTCGTTTTCCTCGTCCGCTGCGATCTCCAGCCAGGTCTTGCCCCTGTCCCGGCTGCAGTAAATGTTCAGGATCAGGGGATTGCCGGTGGCCGACAGGGCATTCCAGCTTATCTGGACGGTTCCGGCCAGCTCCTCCCCGCCGTTGGGGGAAAGGATAGTCACCTGGTGGGTCTCAAACCCCTGGTCGTAGAGGTTCTGGGCCAGGTCGCTGTTGGCCTGCAGGTCCTGCAGATCCTCCCCGGCCAGGACGGCCACAACGATCCGCGCCGTGTCGCCGGCGGCCAGATCAAAGGGACCGGTGCATTGGATGAACCGGTAATCCGAGGGATCTCCGGCTTCGTCAAAGGGGCTATACTCCCCGGTCAGGTAGTTGTAGCCGGCCAGGACCATGTACGCCTGGGCGTCCGTTCCCGGGTCCGGGGGGACGCTCTCCCGGGTGAACAGCTTGAAGGCCGTCAGCCCTAACTGTTCTTCGGTGCTGTCTAAGGGACTTTCCAGAAAATCGTAGCCGATATAACCGGCCAGGTCATCGCCCGGGGGCCTGGCGGTGAAGGCATAGCCCAGGTTCCTCTCGGTATCAAAATCAACGGTATCGTTGTCGAAATTGCCGATGTCGGCATCGCAGGCCACCCCCAGATACATCTGGCTCAGATCCTGGCCTGATATGTTCTCCACCTGGTAGACCAAAAAGATGAAGTCCTTGTACACCTCATAGTTCCAGGAGTAGCCGGTCTGGGTGATCTTCACCCCTATGGGCGCGGTGTTACCGGCGGCATGCCTGCTGGAGTCGCAGTCGTTGAACTGACACCAGCTATCCTGGGAGGAGACCACGATGGTATCGCCCTCAATAACCACCGGCCATTGAGCGAAATCCTCGGCCACATCCGACCAGTAGATCCTCTCGTCGGGATCGGTATAGCCCTCCTCGTTGGGCAGGTCCCCGGGGACGAACTCGCTGGAGCCATTGTAGGGATTATAGCCGACGCTGACCAGGGTATCTCCCGCCGACGAGATGCAGCCGACCCAGATCCCGGCCCCGAAGATGTACGAGTCCCCCGAGTTGGCCGGCCACTCGCAGGCGTTTTCGTACCCGTGCGTGCCGTAATTAGTGATCTTGAGATTCAGCAGTCCGGCGGTGTGCCAGCCCGTTTTCCACACTTTCCCCTCGTGGTCGTGGCCAGTCGTCAAGTCCCTGGCAAAACCGGGCTGGGCCAGGAGCAGGAACAGGCCCACCCAGAGGATGTATTTTCTATTCATTTTTTCTCTCCTTTCGGCTTGTAGGTGCTGTTGTTTCACTTTTTTTGGTCGTCGGGTAAGGTGACTCTATATCACGTGAAAAATACTCTAATCCTTCATTTTATCCTGTCATTCCGGCGTAATGCCGGAATCTCCTGATAAAAGCTGTCTTACATTCGGAGATGCCTGCATACGCAGGCATGACAATTTTAAGATTACCGAGCTTTGTAAAAACCGGGGTTCGGGATTCGAGACTCGAGATTCGTGCAAAAACCAAACATTGCTGTCATTCCGACTCTATCCTGTCATTCTGAGGCCTTGAAGAGGCCGAAGAATCCGCTTTTTTGGTGGTTGGGTGGGGCAAATTTGCA
>DAOVRJ010000283.1 GCA_030628225.1 Candidatus Zixiibacteriota bacterium
AGACAGAATGATGTCGGTGTTTCAATCGTATGGGATAGACGCAGATTGTCTGCGGGAAGTTTAAAGTATTTTAAAAAGCCTGTCCTGTCAAGTTGTTTATTGCAAATTGCAAAAGACCTTGCGAGGTTCCATTTGCATCTGAGGGTAAAATAGCCCGGCGAAGGGCTCAAAGCGGCAAATGTGCTCATCGCCAGAGCCATCTTGGTGTTCCGGAGACTAACAACCGGGTTTGTGAGGAAGTGGCACGGTATTTGCGATTCGGGTGAGAAGGCAAATGGAGGACGGTTTTTCTGGCAATTCTCAGAGGAAGATCACCCTATAGCTTAGGAAAACATAACAAGCTGAAGGTTTTCAGGAAAGTGGCGTTTGGCGAGCTGGTCAGCGGTTTTTGTGGATGAAAGGCTGCCGGGATGCTGTAGTTTGTCGAAGAGGAAATCGGGCCGTTTTGGGTGGAGTGTTCGTCAGCCAGGGTAAATCAGGGCAAAGGAGAAGATGTGAAGAAGATCCTCCTGGCCATTGTTGACAAAGATGTCCGTCGCCTTCTTAAATTTAAGCTGTCTAAGCAGAATTATTACGTCCTTCTGAGTAGCTCGGGAGAGAGAGCGGTGGAACTGGTGGAGTCAGAGAGGCCGGCCATGGTCATCGTGGATTCCTCCTTGCCCGGCCTGGATGGTTACGAAATTTGCCGTCAGATTCGGAGACAGTCCCGGCTGAGTCATACCCTGGTTATTTTTCTCACCATTTTCGGCGAGGAGCTGAAATTTCGGGAGGGCTTGGAGCGCGGGGCCGATGATTACATGCTTAAGCCGGTTGATCTTGAGCAGCTGGTCAACAGGATTAATGTGCTGATGCGCCGCAACAGTGCAGAAGATGGTCAGAGCCCATTGACGGGTTTGCCCGGTCCTGCGTCGCTGCAGAGAGAGATCAAGAGACGCATCGATTGGCAGGAAAAATTCGCCTTGTGCGCCCTAAACCTGGATCATTTCAGGGCCTATAATGAGGTTTATGGATTTGACTTTGGCGATCGAGTCATCCGGCATTTAGCTGAAAATCTCACCCGGGCACGGGAGAAAGTGAAACCGAAGGGTTTCTATCTTGGCCACATGAGAGCGGACACGTTTTTCGTCTTATTGAAACCCAGCTATGTGGAGAGGTACTGTCAGGAGGCAATTCATAGTTTCGAGCGGCTCAGGCCAGAGCTGTTCACCAGGACTGATCTTGAGCGCGGACATATCGTGACCGCCGACAGGACTGGTAGAACGAGACGTTTTGCGTTACTGGCCCTATCCATTGGGGCTATCACTTCGGAGCGGCGATCCTTCAAATGTGTTCAGGAGGCCATGGATGCGGCGTTTTGGGCTATGCACAAAGCCAAAGCTCGTTGGGGAAGCAACTGTTATCTGAGAAGAGATGGCGCCATGGGGTTGATAGAAGCCCGCGACAACGGGGGCAGCAAGAAAATTTTGGTGGTGGATGACGATTCCCTGTCCCGGCGACTGTTGAAATTGAAGCTGGAGAAAGAGGGGTATTCGGTGCAAATGGCCACCACCGGTCCCCAGGCTGTCGAGATCATCAGGGAAGACCCGCCCGATCTGATTTTTCTAAGCGACTCCACACTCGAGACGGATAGCTACCAAACGGTCTTTTGTCTGAAGAAAGATGTTAGAGCGGCCAGAATTCCTTTAGTGATATTGACGTCCAGCGCCGGCCAGGAGAGGGGGTGGATGGCTGGGGCCGATGATTGTCTGGTGAAACCGTGCAGTTTTAAGTACCTGATAAGGAAAGCCGAGAAATATCTGGAGCCCGTCTAACTCTGGTCCTCCAGGTCAAGGCAAACACAGAGGGGGAGCTTGATGCTAGTTCGTAGAAAGGTCGGACATGAGCAAGCGGATCCTGCCCAACAGAGAAAGTTGCTGGGGTTGAGGAGCAATATCGATGAGGCCCTGAAAAGGGTGATGCGAGATTATCGCGAGATGGAGCACAAGGCCAGATTGGCCAGCACGGAGCTGAAGTTGGCCAGATCGGAGCTTCAGTCTGTTCACCAGGATTTCGCGCGCGAGGCGAACCTGCTGAGCTTTTTGTTCAGCGGGCTCAAGACCCCTTTGAGCGCCATCGAGGATCGCATTGCCAGCCTGGTGAAGGGAGACCAACACAGTGGAGCCGAAGCAAACAGTCTCTATCAGGTGCGCGCCGAGGTGCATAAGCTCTGGCAGATTATCGTCGATTTAGCCGCAGTGGAGGCTGTTCAATCGGGCACGACCCCGCTAAAGCTGGAGCGAGTGCAGCTGGAAAAAGTGGTGGACAGGATGGTGTACGAGCACAAGCGCAGGACAGCGAGCAAAGGTGTTGTGCTTCACAAGGTGATCGCCAGGGAGCTGCCCATGATCCTGGGCGACCGGAAGCAGTTGAAGGTGGCCTTGAGTCACCTGGTGAACAATGCCGTCTGCCACACGCCGATGGGAGGTGTGGTGACCCTTCTGGCAAATGGAACCCGGCCCAGGAATCGAGTGCAGCTGGATATCCTGGACCTGCGCAGAGACGCTCTTGATGAGATGGAAATACGTGCCCTGCAGGGCGTGATTCCCGGCAAGGATGTTATGGACACCGATTTGGGAGACGTTGATCTAGAGCTTATGGTGGCCTGGCAGATTATCAGGGCACACAAGGGGGAGATCACAGTGGAGAGCGATGCAGAGAAAGGGACGATCTTCAGCCTCACTTTTCCGGTGGCGGGGAAGGCCGCAGCAAACGGAGACAAGCCTCTTTAGAGATAATTGTATAAGACCGGGTTGACGAATGCCCTTCGACAGTAATGCCGAAGGGCGTTTTCGTTGCTCTGGCGAGGTGTTTGGGGTGAGGAAATTGAGTTGAGCGAGTTTGGAGAGTTAGGAGAGCATCTTGAGCTCGGAACTGGGAACTCGGAGCTCGGA